>CALVOU010000021.1 GCA_944350365.1 uncultured Bacilli bacterium | reverse complement strand
CATCTCTTAAATTTAAAATACAAGTGATTTCATCTAATCTTAGGCTAGGTACGTTAACGCCTTCTAGAATTGTTTTTGTGTCGGGGTAGGTTGTATTAATTCCTTCAAGTCTTGCGCTATTATAAATATTAGAAACTAATATTTTTTTAGCTAGAAATAAGTTTTGTTCTTTGGTTAAATGAACCTTTTCTTTCATAAAAGTCACCTCTTTTATGTTTATTGTATCAAATTTCTAACGAAAAGTCTTTAGTGTTAAGTTAAGTTTTCTTTTCTTATTTCCCAAAACTCACCTATTTTCATATGATATGGTAGGTGAAGTGATTTGAAGGTGGAGTTTAGTGATCTAGATCATTTTATAGTTACTTATTATGATGAAGTTCGTTTGATGAATGAAGAAGCAGTTTTATTGTTTATTAAGATGATAGGTAAACATCTAGAAAAAGTTTATCGCTATACTTTTATTGGTTCTTATCATCTTTTAGTATATTGGAAAGAAAGAGTAACGATTTTAGAATTTGAGCATTTATCTTCACTTGGAAAAGTAGATTTTGATGTAGAGTTGTTATTAAATAGTAGTGTTCTTTATGAGTTTGAAGACTCTTCTTATCTTTCTGGTAAGAAATGGTATTATCAAGGAAAATACTATGTTAATTTTGATGATTTAGAGGATAGAATAGATTTATTTGAGCAAGGGGATCTTGTCTATGGAAAGAGGGCAAAAGAAGTTACTGAACATTGGGTATTGGTAGAGGATAACTAAGTTTTAAACAGTTTATAGATGATTTCTGGGTAATTGCTGATGATTGCGATTTTATCGACTAGTTTAGTTATTACTTCGTTTTCTTGTTCTTTTAAGAATCCTTGGTAGACGACAGATAGATAATAGTCTGAATGGATATAAATTAAAATATTTTTATTTTTTCTAAGTAGTTGATCGATAATCGCTTCATCGTAGACATTCATAGTAAAGACATAGTAATCAACATCGATAAAATTTAAGTCTCCAGTATAGATGACAAAACCTACTTGGTTATTTTTTAATTTGTTTTTTAGCATCGATACTAGATTACGATTTATGCTGTGAACATGAATTGTTAAACGAGTAAAGTTATCAATAATTGTTTTTAGGGTATCGATATAAAGATTCATTTTAGTTACGGTTTGTTGAATGTTTTCATCAGTTAAAATTCCTGTTTTAAAAGGAATTACGTTAATGTATATATCTTTGGTAGTGTTTTCTTGATTTAATTTATTTAGGGTATCTTCTAGGGTAATAATATCGTAATTATTTAGTTCACTTAACGTTGAGTTATCAATCGTGTTTACGATCGCATCACTAACTGAGGTGTTGTTAAAAACAACGATTTGGTTATCTCTAGTTAGCGCAATATTTAAATTAATTCCATCTATATAATTGGTAGATAGTGCTTTACGAAAAAACTCTTCACTATTCATCGCATCGCTTTTTTGCGCAATTATTTTCATTATTTATCACCAATTTATTTTATGATTGTTTTTGCCTAGTCATGCTTTCTCATGAAAAATAATTGGGCTTTTTTCCAATTATATGGTAAAATAGGTACAGTTATATGGAGGTGTCGTTATGAAATACCCAACTGTTGCTTTAGTCGGACGTCCTAATGTAGGAAAGAGTACATTATTTAATAAGTTAATCGGGACTAAAATATCGATCATTGAAGATTATCCTGGAGTAACGAGAGATCGTATTTATGGAGAAGTCAAATATCGTGATTATCATTTCTCTTTGATTGATACAGGGGGAATTGATGTTAGTCATGAACTTTTTCAAAATGAAATTAAAGTTCAAGTAGAGATTGCGATCGAAGAAAGTGATGTTGTTGTTTTTGTTGTTGATGGAAAAGAAGGGTTAACCGCTAATGATAAGGAAGTTAGTTCCATGTTGTTTAGAAGTGGAAAACGAGTTATTGTTGCGATTAACAAAGTGGATAGTAAACAATCTAATCATCATCTTTATGATTTTTATGAGCTTGGTTTTTCAGAATATATTCCGATTAGTGCGGAACATAATAATGGCATTTATGAATTATTAGATGCGATTGTCAGGGATTTTCCAACTGATGAGAAACAAGAAGAAGACACAAGAATAAAATTTTCTGTTATTGGTAGACCTAATGTTGGAAAAAGTAGTTTGATTAACGCTTTATTAAATGAAGAACGAGTAATTGTCAGTGATGTAGCTGGTACTACACGGGACTCTATCGATTCGGTATTTAAATATCATAATGAAGAGTTTGTAATTATCGACACAGCTGGCATGCGGAAAAAGGGTAAAGTCTTTGAAAGTGTGGAAAAGTATAGTTTACTTCGTAGTTTAAAAGCAATAGATAGAAGTGATATTTGTTTACTTGTCATTAATGCAGAAGAAGGTGTCATTGAACAGGACAAGCATATAGCTGGTTATGCGCTTGAAAAAGGCAAAGGATTAATTTTAGTTGTTAATAAATGGGATACTGTGGAAAATCCTAATATTAAAGACTATACCACTATGCTTCGTAATGAATTTCAATTCTTACGTTATGCCCCTATTGTGTTCTTATCGGCGTTAACTAAAAAGCGCATTCATACTTTGATGCCCGAAGTTTTAAAAGTAGCAGAAAACATTCAACGCGAGGTGAAGACAAGCGTATTAAACGATGTGATCAATGATAGCTATGCTCTTAACTTGCCACCTTCTTATAAAGGGAAACGGTTAAAGATTTATTTTGTTCATCAAGCGGGAATTAAACCTCCAAAATTTGTTTTTCAAGTCAATCATAAAGGATTAGTACATTTCTCTTATGAGAGATATTTGGAAAATAAAATTCGTGAGAATTTCGATTTTACAGGAACTCCTATTGTATTACAGTTTAAAAATAAAGGGGATGATGCCTGATGAAAAAACAAGAGGCTATCTCTATTGCTGAAGAGCGAAGTGGTCTTGTTCTAGAATTTATCGAACAAATCTTATCGATTGGAAAAAATATTTCTGGTCTAATTGAGTTTTATTCGGTAAAACTAGAAGAGGGAATGAGTTGTGGTATGCATATTAAGGTAGATCAGACTGGATATGAACAATACTATAATTTAGGTATTCCTTCTAAGAATATTATTTCTGTTTACGAAACTATATTTCAAAATATTATAAAAGCCTATCTTTTTGGTTATGAATTGTATTATACTAAAGATAAGGTAGGTATATACCTATGTCATTCTTATTTAAATAATAAGGTGAATATAGAATTTTTAATTATGAATTCATCGTTAGAAAAGTGGCGGAATGAGATTGTCGCAGTTATCGATGATAAAAAGGAGGAAAAAGCATGTTAAGTTGGTTTTTAGATCGAAAAAATCCTAAGACAGAATTAGAAGGATTAGATCGGGCTCAGAAAATTTTGGACGAAAGGTACCAACGTCATCAAGTACCAGAAGAAGTTTATCGAAGACAGTGTTTAGAATTTCAAAAACGACGTGAGAAGTATGAAAAGAAACTGGGTAAAAAGAAATACGATATTTAGATTACGAAAAGATTCCTCTTACATATAATGTGGTAGGAGGTTTTTTTATGTTAGGTGATTCTTTTTTTAAAAAAGTGGAAAATAAATCAGGAGTTAGTAAAGAGACTATTCTATCTCTTGCTTCTAAACTTCAAAATTCTAGTATGAAGGATGAAAGGGTTCTTCATGAACTTGTTCAAGAAATTAGTAGTATTACGGGAAAAGAAGTGAGTAAAGAAAAAGAAGATAAGATTGTAAATGCGATCTTGAAAGATAATATTCCTGATGTAGATAAGATGATTTAAAAGTATAGGTATAATCTCTTTTTCTTTTCATATAGTTAAATGAAAGAGAAAGAGTGTGATAATGTGATGGATAAAAATACAATTATTAAAAATATTGCCCTTCGTACAGGGGGAGACATTTATCTAGGAGTTGTTGGTGCGGTTAGAACCGGTAAAAGTACGTTTATTAAAAAAGTGGTCGAGAATTTAATCGTTCCTAATATCGAGGATGAATATGATCGAAAACGTGCATTAGATGAGGTGCCTCAAAGTGCGGCAGGTAAGACAATTATGACTACTGAGCCTAAGTTTGTACCGAACAATGCGGCAAAGATTAACATCGATGATTTCAGCTGTAATATTCGGTTAATTGACTGTGTAGGGTATTTAATCGATAACGCTAAGGGAGCAGAAGATGAGAATGGTCCTCGTCTTGTTAAAACTCCGTGGTATGATGAACCAATAGCCTTTAGTGAAGCAGCTGAAGTGGGAACAGAAAAGGTTATTCGTGATCATTCGACGATTGGGATTGTTGTTACGACAGACGGGTCAATCGGGGAATTTCAACGTAGTGATTATCTAGAAGCGGAATCCCGTGTGATTCGGGAATTAAAAGAATTAGGAAAACCATTCATCGTCATCGTCAATTCTACTCATCCAATGCTTCCTGATACAGAGAAGATTTGTGAAAAACTACGTGGTGAACATGATGTGCCTGTCTTAGCGATGAATATTGAAAATATGAATCAAAAGGATATGTATGATATTTTGCGTGAGGCGTTGTATGAGTTTCCTATTTTAGAAGTTAAAGTAAATATGCCAGAGTGGATAGCGATTTTAAATCCGAAAAACGAAATTAAAAAGGGTTATATTCAAGCAATTCGCGAGAGTGTGGTCGAAGTGGATAAATTACGAGATGTGGAAAAGATTAATCAACATTTCCTAGGAATTGAAACGATTTCTAAGTCTTATCTTTCTGAAATAGATCCCGCAACAGGGGAAGTGACGATTAATCTAGAAGCACCAGCTGATTTATATAACCAAGTGCTTACGGATATAATTAAAATTGATGTGACCAATAAGGCCGAATTACTATCGTTATTTCAAGATTTTAACGAGGCAAAAAAGGAATACGATCAGATAAAATATGCGTTAAAAATGGTAAAACAAACGGGTTATGGCGTAGCTTCTCCTACTTTAGAGGACATGAAGTTAGATACACCAGAAATTACCAAACAAGGACCACGTTACGGAGTTAAACTTAGGGCTACTGCACCGTCAATTCATATGATTAGAGTTGATGTGAATAGTACTTTTGAGCCAATTATTGGTAGTGAATTACAAAGTAAAGAATTGATCGATTACTTGATGAAAGATTATGATGAAAACCCTTCTAATATTTGGAAGAGTGAGATATTTGGTCGTAGTTTAGATGTGATTGTTCAAGAAGGAATTCAATCTAAATTAATGATGATGCCAGACAATATTCGTTTTAAATTACAAAATACATTAACAAAAATTGTAAACAAAGGCTCTAATAATATGATTGCGATTGTTTTATAATCAATTGATTTATGATCCAAAAAAATTTATTCATCATACTTGTCAGCTATTATTGTTTATGTTATGATGAAACTATCAAGGAAACTTGATAAAAAAGGAACACTTAATCCTCTTGATGTTAAGTGTTGCCAATTTTTGTTGTTCCACCTAAATCATAGAATGAGTTAGGTGGATTTCTTTTATATTAATACAATGAATTGTAAGAATAATAAAAGGAAGATTATTAGGATTAGAGAAAAGATTAGGTAATCTTTCTTACCCATGTTATCGCCTCCCTTCTTGTTTGAAGTTAGGCTCCACCCAACAGATTAAATGTTCCAGAAAGAGTATAGATAATTTTCTATTTAAAGACAAATCGGTAAATATGGGATTGGATCGTTAAATTACGTTTGTTTTTCTTTTTCTTTCTATGATTTTAAATTATCTGTTCTTTTTTCTTCGACAATAAAATAAAGAATCGATTAAAAATATTAGAATTTTTGACTTTTTTTTGTTTTTCTGGTATGGTGATTAACGGTGAAGTATTATGTTAGATTTAAAAAAAGATCGTTATATTATTTTAGAGTTGATTCCTACTGCTTCGACTAAGGAAAATGGTGAGATTATTCAGCTTTCGGCATTAAAGTTAGAAGGTTTACAATTAATTAGTCGGTTTGATTATCGTTTAGAAGAAGATAAAGTTCCTATTCAGGAGTTATTACCACTTATTAGTTATGATCCTGACTCTTTTCATTATGTATCTAATACACAGGAGTTATTAGATTCTTTTTCTAATTGGAGTGATAATTTACCACTATTAATTATGAATAATGGTTATACTGAGGATTATTTGGCTGATCTTACTAATGTTAAGGAAGCAATATTTCCTTATTTGAATATGGAATTTAGTGATGAAGTTATTCGTTTAATGATCGAAAAATATCATTTAGTAGAGTCAAATTATGTTGTTGATTTGCTTTATGAAGCATTGATCCAGGAAATTAGGGATTAAACCCCTAATTTTCTTGTCTTTTTTTATCAATCTTATTGCTTTTGTTGAGGAAACATGCTATTTTATATATGTAAGCATAGTGTAGTGCTTAAAAAATAGATGGAGGTTTTTAACAAATGAAAAAAGTAGAAATAGTAGAAGCAATTGCTGAAAAGACAGGTTTAACGAAGGCGGATGCTACTCGCGCATACGATGCAATTTTTGAGATTTTCTCTGATGAATTAGTACGTGGGGGTAAAGTATCTGTTGCTGGGTTTGGAACTTTCTCAGTAGGTGAGAGAGCTGCACGTGAAGGACGTAACCCACAAACAGGTGAAACTTTAAAAATTGCTGCTAGTAAATCAGTTAAATTTAAAGCAAGTTCTGCTTTAAAAGATGCTCTTAATAAATAAAAATTGCCAATTGGTATTAAGCCAATTGCTTTTTTTTGCTTCTTTCTTATTTTTAAGGCTGGTACTAGCTTCTAACATGTTAATTTGATATAATCTTTATGTAGGTGATGTCAGTTGTTAGATACCGCACTTAAGTTGTTGAATAGAATTGAAGATCATGGCTTTAAATCGTATATTGTCGGTGGTTTTGTTCGAGATTATTTATTAGGAATAGATTCTTTAGATATCGATATTTGTACAGATGCTAGACCTAAAGATATTCGAGATATTTTTCAAGATGCCTGTCTTCCTAAAGAGGAATACGGTTCAGTAACGGTAAATATTAAAAATATACGTTTTGAGATTACTACATTTCGTAAGGAATATACTTATTATCAACATCGTAAACCATTAGAATTTGAGTACATTAACGATTTACAGGAAGATTTAAAAAGAAGAGACTTTTTGATCAATACTTTATGTATGGATAAAGATGGTGTTATCTTAGACTTTTTTCATGGTAAGAAAGATTTAGAGGAGAGAATTATTCATACGGTAGGTGATAGCTTTTTAAAATTTTCAGAAGATGCGTTTCGTATTTTAAGGGCGGTACGTATTGCGACAGTATTGAATTTCCAATTAAGTGAAGAAGTTAAACTAGCTATTTTTAAAACTAAACATTTATTAAGAGAAATTTCTTACGAACGTAAAAAAGAGGAATTAGATAAGATTTTTTCTAGTGTCTATGCTGATTATGGTGTTCATTTACTACTTGATTTAGGATTAGATCAAGAATTAGAACTTTCCAAATTAAAAGATGTTATTTTATTAGATGATTTGGTTGGTATTTGGGCTCAATTAGATGTAGTAGGAATATATCCTTTTACAAATAATGAAAAGTCGTTGATTAAGAATATTCAAATGGTTTTAACATTGAATAATTTAAATCATTGGGTACTTTATCAATATGGGTTATATGTAAATAGTTTAGCGGCTCAGATTAAAGGAATTTCTAAGAAGGATGTCAGTTATCAATATAATCAGTTACCGATTAAAAGTCGTAGTGAAATTGCGGTTGATGGTTTAGAAATTGCGCAAGTTTTAGGAAAGACACCAGGTAAATATATTCGAGATATTTTTGATGATTTAGAAAATAAAATCTTAGATTTGGAGTTAGTGAATGATCATCAGGTTTTGTTAGATTATATTGATGAAAATTATGGTAGTACACAATGATTGTGTACTTTTTCTAAAATTAATTATATAATAGATGCCAAAAGGAGGAAGAAAAATGAAGTCTAATCGGTTGTTAGAGTTATTGAAAAAAGGAAATTTTGTAGTTCCTCTTTACTTGTTTCAGTTACGGGATAAGTTTTCTCTTTCTTTAGAGGAGTTTATATTTTTGATTTATTTGATGAATTTGGGGGAAAGAATTGTATTTAATCCGGAGAAATTAGGAAATGATTTAAATTTGTCGTTAGAAGAAGTGATGACGTTTAGTGATGACCTTAGTGAAAAAGGCTTAGTTAACTTAGATGTGATTAAAAATGAAAAGGGAATTCGTGAAGAGTATCTGATTTTAGATCGTTTTTATGAAAAAATTTCGCAAATTTTAATTGATGAATTTAATGAAGAAGAACCTGTTGTGAATAAAACGATTTATGAAAAAATAGAAGAGGGGTTTGCGCGGCCACTTACTTCGATTGAGTATGAGATTATTAAATCGTGGTTAGAAAGTGGTGTTAGTGAGGATTTGGTTTCTGTAGCGTTAAAAGAGACAGTATTTAATGGGGTAACGAATCTTCGCTATATGGATAAAATCCTATATGATTGGACAAAGAAAGGGTATAAAACGAGTGCAGATGTCGAGAAAGCCAAAACTCGTTTTATCGAAGAAAAGAAGGAAAGTAAGAAGTTGGAGTTGTTTGATTATGACTGGTTTGATGATGAAGAAAGCGAACAGAGTTAAGTTGTTTGAAGAGTATTTAGAGGAGCTTTTTCCTAATCCTCGTTGTGAATTAGAATACAGTAAAGATTATGAGTTATTGATTGCGGTTGTATTAAGTGCGCAAACAACGGATAAGAGAGTCAATCAAGTAACTCAGGTGTTATTTGAAAGATATCCTTCTTTAGAAGCACTTTCTGAAGCTAATTTAGAAGATGTTGCGGAAATTTTACGTCCGATTGGTACTTTTCATAAAAAGGCGGTATTTATTCAAGAAATTGCGAAAGTCTTGGTTAATCATTATGGTGGTCATGTACCCAATGATCCTGTTTCCTTACAGAAGTTGCCTGGGGTAGGAAGAAAAACTACCAATGTAGTATTATCTAACCTCTATGATTATCCTGCGATTGCGGTAGATACTCACGTTGAGCGGGTAAGTAAACGCATAGGCTTTTGCAAAGAAAGTGATGATGTTTCAGTAGTAGAAACTAAGCTTCAAAAAGTATACGCTAAGAAGAATTGGGCTAGAAGGCATCATCAAATGGTATTATTTGGAAGGTATCATTGTAAAGCAATGAAACCAGAATGTGATCATTGTAAGATGAGTGAAGGATGCAAGTATAATGAAAAGATAAATAAAAAATAATCTATAATGAAAAAAGGATTCATATACTAGTAATGACTTAAGTAGAGGTGAAAGTATGAATCCTTTTTTCATTACTTGTCTGTCTGGTTTTTCCACGATGTTAGGCACTTTTTTAATCTTTAAGCGTCAGTATTCTAAACAGATTTTAATTACTTCTTTGGGGTTTGCGAGTGGTGTGATGATGATGATTTCCATAGTGGATTTATTGCCTGCGTCCTTTTCCTTTTTAAGGTCTTCTTATTATGTTTTGCCAGCCTTATTAATTTTATTATTATTTTTTGGAATTGGGGTTTTATTTTCTTTAGGATTAAATCATTATTTACCTAACTTGGATATGAGTACTTTTAATCAAAAGAATTCTCATCTTTATCGGGTAGGTATCTTTTCGTGTTTAGCCATTGTGTTACATAATATTCCAGAAGGGATGATTACTTATATTACTTCTAATCAAGATATTAGGTTGGGGCTTCATCTAGCAATAGCGATTGCGTTACACAATATTCCAGAGGGAATTAGTATTTCTATTCCTATTTATTATAGTACTGGTAGTCGTAAAAGGGCATTAAAATATACTTTTATTTCCGCTATTTCGGAACCGATTGGCGCAGTTTTGGCATTGTTCTTTTTATCTTACCTTGTTAGTGATGTTATGATGGGAGTTTTATATGCTTTTATTGGTGGTTTAATGATGTATATCGCAGGGTGTGAATTGTTACCAGAATCATTGTCTTATCAAAAGAAAAAAGTAACTTATTACTCATTTTTAGCGGGCTGTTTGTTTATGTTGGTTTCTCATTTTTTCTTTTTTTAGAATAAGAAAACCTCTGCTTTAAGTAGAGGTTAATTTATGGTACAATTACTTGTCTAGTTGCGGTTTTCTTCAATGTTTTTCCTTTATACGTGATGGTATAAGTAATGGTATAAGTTCCACTAGTAAGTGGGTTTTCTGTGCTACCACTAATACCGGTAATCTCTTTTCCTGATGGATCTTTGTAAGTTACTTTTACGGTATATTGACTAGTAGATACTACAGTACCATTTTCCCGAATAGTGACAGGATTGCTGACATCAGTATAGATCGAAGTCGCACTGATTGTTTGTGGATTCGTACCGTTAAGGGAAATAATGATCTTACTTTCATCGACAGTTTCTGTTTCCCCTTCATCACCATTATCACCGGTATTTCCGCTATTACCTCCAGATGGTTCGTATTTGAATTCATATACAGCCGCTTCACTTTGGTTAGCACTGTAATTTTGGAAGGTAGCAACGACTCGGTATGTTCCTGAAATATTGGTGTTGGCATCGATGGTGTAACTATTTTCTGTAGTGAATCCTAAAAGAACATTTCCATAGTAAACGTTATATCCGAATGAACCGTAACTATCGTTTCCAGTAGGTGTAGTTTGTTTATTCCAAGTAATAGAAATTTGTTGTTTACTTTCTGAGTAAGTGACTTTTAATCCAGTAGGTGTATCTAATCTGTTGTATTTAGAAGAAGTTTCCGTAGGCTCAGTACCTTTCTTATAGTATTCGTAAGTGATTTGATCAGCTGGCGTATTACTACTAGCAAGGGCTCCTGGATTACTGCTTCCTTTTTCGATAGCGACTTTTACTACACTGTCTGGTACTTCAAAGTTTTGTCCATTCTTATTGAATACGGCATTACCAATTGCTTTGAATAAGCTACTTCTACCATTTACGGCTTGAATATTGGTATTGTATCCATAGGTAGCATCTTCATAACCATACCATAGGGAAATCGCATATTCTGGATCATATCCGACTACCCAAGCATCTTTAACAGCATCAGCTGGGAAACCGTATCTTTCTTTTTCTTCGTCAGTATAACTTGAGGTACCAGTCTTAGCTGCCATATTAACACCGTTTACTTTAGCGCCACTACTTAAACCAGTTGTTGCGGAAGTTACTAATACATCGGTAATCATAAATGCTGTTGAGTCACTCATTGCTCGTCGTGACTCACTTTGGAAGTTAACTACATCACCATTATCACGATAAACGACTTTATTGACACTTAATGGTTGATAATAAGTACCACCATTTGCGAAAGCAGCGTAAGCAGTCGCCATCATCATTGGCGTAGTACCATCAAAAGCGCCAAGTGAATGAGCTTCATAGATTTTACCATTTTGTACATCTGGCTCGATACCTAAGTTTCTAGCAAATTCGATAATTTTTTGATTATCTACGGATTGGAATGCTTTTAGTGCTGGGATATTTCTAGATTCTGCAAGAGCGGTTCTAAGACTGATCCATCCCATATATTTACGGTCAGAGTTGTTGATTGCTGTTCCATCTGAATAAGTATATGGTGCATCTTCAATCTGAGTGTAGGTCGACCAATTATTATATTCAATGGCTGGACCATAATCGAATATTGGCTTAGCCGCTGATCCGATTTGTTTTTCCGCCTGAGTAGCATAGTTCATGGTTGTTTGTGGACTTGATTTGAATCGTCCTCCACCGACAGCGACAATTTTTCCAGTATCAACATCGATAACGGCAACACCGCTTTGTACTTTGTCATCTTTCCATTTATAGGTAACACCATTAAAAATATCATCAATTGCTTCTTGTTTTTCACTATCCATATTAGTATATATTTCAACTGGTGTTGTGTATGGGTTAATACCATGTACTTCTTGTAATTCTTCAATTACTGTATCAATATAGCTCGCATACGCAGCTCCTTCTTTAGATTGTTCCTTTAACAATGAAGTGATTGGTATTGCGTTAGCAGCATCGGCTTCTGCTTGAGTAATATAGCCATGTCTGACCATTAGAGATAAAACGGTTTTTCTACGTTCATAAGCTTTATCTGGATGGTAGATTGGACTATAAGCAGTAGGAGCATTGAATATTCCTACTAGAAGGGAAGCTTCAGATAGATTTAAGTCACTGACACTTTTTCCGAAGTAGGTTTGGGATGCCTGTTCTACCCCAAAAGAGTTACTTCCTAATTCGTGATTATTTACATAGAATTCAATAATTTCTTCTTTGGTAAAATCTTTTTCTAATTTAAATACAGCTAAGTAGATATCCGTAAATTTACGAATGATTCCTTTGATACCAGAATCTAAAGTAGCGTCTGTATAGGTGTTTTTTACTACTTGCATCGATAGAGTAGAAGCTCCACCAGCATTGCTGTTACCTAGTACTTGCTGAACACTTGCCTTTAAGAAACGTGGGGCATCGAAACCATTATGTTGAAAGAATCTGGAATCCTCAGTTGCAATTAAGGCATCGATGAAAACTTCTGGTAAATCATCATAGGTGACATTTTCTCTTAGCTCCGATCCTATTCTTGCTTTTTCTATTCCCTCGCTGTCGTAAAGTATACTTGCTTCTCTTTTATTTAATGCTTCAATATTAAACTCTGGAGCTTCGTATACAATATACGCAAAGAAAGCAATGACTAAGCCACAACATAATAGGGCTATAGTTAAGAAAATAATTAGGATAATATTAAATATTTTTCTTTGCTTAGGTTTGTTTTTTATTTTATCTAGAATTCTAGCTACTCCTAATATAATTAAAATTCCAACGCCTAATATAAGAGTTAACATCAATCCCATGATGAAATAACTAACGATTAATAAGGCGAGAATAATTCCTAAGACAATGAGCATAAATTTTCTGTTTTCTGCTTTAGAAACAGTAGTTACAGGTTTCTTTTTCGTTGTTTTTGTTTCTTGTTTGTTATTTTTTGCCTTTGCCATTATGACACCTCCATAATTTTATCTATAATTTTTAAATAAGGTAATCTAGGTAGATAACTTTCTTCAATTAAATATCCCTTTTCTTCGAAATAACTAAGAGGAATTGATTTTTGATTTGATGTTTCTAAGTAAGAAAATAGATCTTCAGCAAGTAAAAGAAAGTTTTTTTGATGAGCGGTGAATCTAACGATTAGAAAACCGATACCTCCACAAGAAGTAATATTTCTTAAGTGTTCAATTTGGTGCTTGTGGATATTTTCTAAAGGAAATACGGTTTTATTTTGAGTTTCTTTGGCTTCAAAATCGATGTATTTTCCTTTATATATCCCATTATAGTCTGTCGTTGATGGTGCTTCAAAGTAGGCTTCTTTGATGACGACTTTACTTACTTTATTATGTTTACTTGGATAATCTACTTTGCTGATTTTTATTGGTGTTGGTTTCTTGTAGATATAGGCTTGTTTTTGATCTATATAATATTTATTAGATAAATTGATATCGTTTTCTAGGTTGGTACCACGATTTCCATATTGAATGTTTTTTTGACTTAATAGTAATTGTAATTCGTTTTGGACCTTCATTTTTTCACCTATGGTTTATTATACTATAGATAAGAAAAATTTACCATATTTATCGCAAAAAATCTCCGCGTTTATCGACGAACTTTTGGAAGTTTTGTCGAATTTATTTCTTCTTTTTCAAAAGTGTAGTACAGTATACTTGGTGATTATATGAATTATTTAGATGTGATAGAGGTATTATCTCGTATGGAAGAGAAAATGAATTATATTAAGTTAGTCACTTATACTAGAAAGTATAAGAATAGTTGTATGGATGAGGAAGTAGAATATGAATTATCAGAATTTGATCATAGCGCATAGGGGGTGTTGGGATAAAACACATCCTGAAAATAGTTTGCCTGCTTTTCAGCAGTGTGTAGAGAAGTCAGTTCCGATTGAATTGGATGTTCAATTATCGTTGGATGAAGTGGTTGTTGTTTTTCATGATAAGAATACTCTTTCTATAACAGGAGTTTCTTTAGAAGTAGAAAAGAGTACTTTTCAAGAGTTACGAAAACTTAAACTATCTTCAACAGTGTCAAAGATTCCTACACTAAAGGAAGTTCTCGATTTAGTAAAGGGAAAAGTACTTTTATTAATTGAGATTAAAAGGGGAAGAAATTTTTCTCTACTATCTCGAAAGGTTTATGAACTACTTAAAGATTATTCAGGTGAAGTGATGATTCAATCTTTTGATATTCGGGTTGTTTGGTGGTGGAAGAGGAAAACCGATTATCCGACTGGGTTATTAGTTAGTAGTAACCGAAAATTACAGAGTGTGTTTTATTATCCAATTGTTCATTCTGTTTTTGTGGTAGAAAAATTACTCAATGTCGATTTTATTTCTGTTGATTTTGAAGGGGTTACTTCTGATTTTATTTCTAAACTTAGAAAGAGAAAAATGCCTGTTTTTGTTTGGACCATTACTAAACTCTCTGAATTTGAGGGGGCAAAGCTTTATGCCGATTGTTTTATTGCTGATGGCATCTGTGAAAAGCTAAAAGATAAATAGGAAAATAGAAAAAGAATTATTCTTGATGGTTTGAGAATAATTCTTTATTTATATTAGTTTGTTCTAATTAGTTTTGCTCCTTTGGATAGGGTTCTTACTTTTTCTTTATTTAATGGCTCTTGATTTATTGTATTGAAATCAATATCGTTTATATCGATACTCAAGTTATTCAAATTATATTTATTTTTTAAATATTCTACCATGAGTTTATAAGTTTCAATTGCGCTTTCATAACTTTCTTGATGAATGAGGGCAATTGCTTTACTAATATAAGTTTCTAACATTGTTTGAGCGGTATCTTGATCTTGTTCAATATGACGACTAATGATGGGGCCAATTAATTCGTATTCAATTAATAACGGAATACATTCTTGGTGAGTCATCATGTAGTTGTCTCTAAAATTTCTTAATTCAGTTAAATATTTACAGTTATCATCTAATCCTAAAGTAGTACATACGGCAGTAGTGATGTAACAATATGATGATGATCCTTTCTCATACTCATCCTTTCGGTTTTGTAGACTGGAATCTGCGTATTCGATATTTCCACATGCAGAAGAGTAAGGGTCGTAATAACGATTTCGATCTGTACAAAGGGCTTCCCCATAATCATTTTTGTCGCTTAACTTCATTTTTATACATTGTATACATTGTGGCATTTTATTCATCTCCTTTTTTTTATTATAATTCTAAATGGTAAATAGCACAATAATTATTGATTGGAATTATTATCGTTAAAAGAGATTTTCTCATAACATTTACGGAATAGAGTCTATTGTATTCATTTTGAGCATCCCAATATTATAGGGAAAGCAAGAAAAGAGCATTTTCAAACTATCTTATCTACCAATTTAGATCCTTTGTCAAAAAAATTGGATATCAAAAACTTCAGGATAAATTAGTTTTAAATGATTACGGAGAGTTAATGTTTATGCATTTATAAAGATAGGATCTTTTAAATGTTGTATATATCTTTCTCTAGAAAATATTCATTATGGGGCAGTATCTAATTTAAGAAGCTTATTAACATATAGTTGCTTTCTTGTATATAATCCTTTTTATATTTTTATTGGGAATGATAGAGTAATTGAATATATGAAAGAGTTAATTAAATTATACAGCACTCCTCAAGACAGTATTGAGTTCAGAAATTATTTCCTGGTAGAATTTTTTGTAGCTGAGATGGAAAAGCCTAAGCAGAAAGGTTTGTAATGATTAGAGTGTTAGTAAGATTTTATCAGTATTTTTCCTTTTTCTAGCTAATGCTTATGCATTGACTTTTTGGCATAAATCTGTGATAATAGAAACGTAAGGGATTGGGTGATAAGTGTATGGTACAAAGTAAGATCTCATTAACACCCCAAGATATCTTAGAAAAAGAGTTTAAAATTGACACTAGGGGCTATCGTTTAAAAGAAGTAGATGCCTTTTTAGATGTGATTATTGGGGATTATGAGCAGTTCTTTGAAATCATTAAAGCTCTTGAAAAGGAAAAAGAAGAGCTAATGCGTGAAATTATGAATTTGAAGCAAGAACTTCGTAATGTAAAGATGAGCATCGATATTGCGAAATCTGAAGATAAAGAAATTACCAATGTCGATATTATTAGAAGAGTTTCTAACTTGGAAAAGATTGTTTATGGAAAAGGAAATTCTTCAGTATTCGATCAGCAACCAGAAGAAGAATCTGACGAAGAAGAAGCATAATAGTACTTTGGCAAACGCTGTTTTGAAATAGAAATAGAGGAAAGTCCATGCTCACAAAAGCTGCAATGCTTTTCGTGTTCGTGCCAAGGGAAAAAATAACCTTGGGTAGCAGTATGCTAACGGCGATGAGGTATTCTAAGTCGTAAGATAAGAATATAGTAGTTGTAAAGTGCCACAGTGACGCTATCTTTTAGAAATAAAAGAGTGAAACGCGGTAAACCCCACGAGTGAGAAACCCAAATAATGGTAGGGGAGCTTCGAGGAGGGAATTCTAACTAAATCGAGGACCGAGAAGTCGGTAGATAAATGTTTGCCACCTAGTAATAGGTACAGAACATGGCTTATAAAGTATTATTATTGATATAATGATTAATATGTTATTTAAACGTTAATTCGTATATTAGTTTTTTTGTTCTTAAATTTTCAAAAAAGTCTTAGGAATGGTTAGAGCAAAATACTATATAAAAGTTAGTTTAAAGAAAAGAAAAAGGATCTAAAATGGAAGAAAAAATGAAATTTATGATAGTGATTATCATATGTTAAGCCTGTAAGAGAATAAATTTTTCATTTTGTCCCAGATTGAGGTGTATTCAGTGAAGGAGATAGGCGAGTTTCTTAAGAATTCTAGGATTCATAACGGGGTCAGTTTAGAAGAAGCTAGTGAAGATTTAAATCTGTCTGTATTACAGCTGGAAAATATAGAGGAAGGTAATGTTAGGGCTTTCAAAGATGTTTTTACTTTGCGTGAATTGGTGAAAGACTATGCCAAATATTTAGGAATTGAAATTGATCAAATAATGGAAGAGTTCAATGATTTTATGTTTGAACATACATCTAAGATTTCACTTACGGATATTATAGAAGCAAAGGGAGTTAAGGCTCCACAAGATACAGGAAAAGATAAAATTGCTTCCCCTTATACCCAAATTAAAAAAAAGAAAAATTGGAATTTAAAGCCAATAATTATTGGACTTACGTTTTTGTTTTTTCTTTTGATTGTGGTATTCGTAATTATTCAATTCATGGATAAAGAAGATGTGGTAACTAGTGAATTGATGGGAAATAAGGAAGAGGTGTTTAATTTATGAATTTACCTACAAAGTTAACTGTACTTAGAATTATTTTAGCGGTTATTGTCATGGTATTGTTGATGTTTCCGTTTGAAGCAGTGGGAATTTCTATTCCTGTTATTCGAACGACAATCGATATGGATTTACGTTATATCATTGCAGGAGTTATCTTCTTGATTGCTAGTTTTACTGACTTTTTAGATGGTTATCTTGCCCGTAAAAATAATCAAGTGACCGATACTGGTAAGATGTTAGATGCGATTGCCGATAAGATGTTAGTTAATCCGGTTTTAATTATTTTTTGTGCTGAAGGCTTGATTAGTCCAATTGTACCTGTTGTCGTTGTTGCTCGTGATATTGTGGTAAATACAATTAAGATGGAAGCAGCGTCGAAAGGAAAAGTAGTAGCTGCTATTAAGTCTGGAAAAATTAAAACGGCTAGTTTGATGACGGGTATGGTATTATTATTTTTCAGTAATATGCCATTTGAGTTAATCAATATTAGAGTAGACTTATTCTTAATTTACTTTGCAACATTAATGTCACTTATTTCCATGGTACAGTATTATTCGTTAAATAAGAAAATCATTTTTGAAAAATAAAAAGAAGCGAAAAAAGGGAAATTGGTTAGTTGGTTTCTCTTTTTTTATATATTTTTTTAGTATAAAACATTTGTTTGATAAAAGTATTGCTTTTTTTTAAAAAATGCGATATGATGGGTATATATCAATCATGGGAGGGTTTTATGAGTAAAAATGATGCTAAAGATATTGCTTTAGAGAAGGTTCTAAGTGATATTGAAAAACAATTTGGTAAGGGTTCTATTATGCGACTTGGAGAAAATAAGCATATGGAATTGGATGTAACTCCAAGTGGTAGCTTAACATTAGATATTGCTTTAGGAGTAGGTGGTTATCCTAAAGGAAGAATTATTGAAATTTATGGACCAGAATCTAGTGGTAAAACAACATTTGCCTTACATGCGATTGCTCAGGTTCAAAAACGAGGTGGTAGAGCTGCTTTTATTGATGCGGAACATGCTTTAGATCCAGTTTACGCCAAGAATTTGGGTGTGGATATTAACGAGTTATTACTTGCTCAGCCAGATACAGGAGAACAAGCTTTAGAAATTTGTGAAGCATTGGTTAGAAGTGAAGCGGTTAATATTGTGGTTATCGATTCTGTAGCAGCATTAGTTCCGCAAGCGGAGATTGATGGTGATATGGGGGATTCTCATGTTGGTTTACAAGCCAGGTTAATGAGTCAGGCACTTCGTAAATTATCTGGTACGATCAGTAAGACAAAAACAACGGCGATATTTATCAATCAATTACGGGAAAAAGTTGGCGTAATGTTTGGAAATCCAGAGACTACTCCAGGTGGTAGAGCGTTAAAATTCTATGCTTCTATTCGTTTAGAGGTACGTCGTAATGAAGCTTTAAAAATCGGAGATGGTATTGTTGGTAATCGGACAACAGTTAAAGTGGTAAAGAATAAAGTTGCGCCACCATTCAAGAGTGCGATTGTCGATATCATGTATGGTGAAGGTGTTTCTCATGAAGGCGAATTGATCGATTTAGGTACCGATGCCAATATTTTGGAAAAAAGTGGTGCTTGGTATGCTTATCATGGTGAGAAGTTGGGGCAAGGAAAAGAAAATGTTAAACTTTTCTTAAAAGAGCATACCAATATTGCCGATGAGATTGAAAACCAAATTCGTGAGTATTATGGAATTAGTCAGACGGAAAAGAAGGACAGCTAGATCAAACTTAGTTCTTTTTCTTTGTTTTAAAATTAGATTATATTGTAGCGAAGATTAATCCTTCGACAAAATTTTACAGAATTTATTGTCATATGTATTTGTAAATAGTGATGGATTGACGATGTAAAGTTTCCATACCGAGTATTTATTTAGAAAACTGATAAGAAAGAGAATAGATGTTTTAAAACATTCTTTTTTTCTTTTGTTAATTATTTGAAAATGAAAATTGAAATTCTTCAACTAGACTGGATAAATTCTTGACTTATTTTTCTATTAATTTTACAATAGAGATAGATGTTATGATTTTATAAATTGTGCATACAGAAATGGAGGTGTGGTCATGGACCCAATAATACTCTCCATTTTGCCTACTGTTGTTGGATTAATTTTAGGGTTTATTTTATGTGTAATTGTTAATTATTTTCGTGAAAATAATACTTCTAAACGGATAGAAGCTTTACTTTTAAGAGCCAAGAAAGATGCTGAGAAAGCGAAAAGAGAATCTATCTTAGAGACGAAAGAAGAGATTCATAAATTAAAATTAGACTATGAAAAAGAATTAAAAGAAAAGAAGGCAGAGCTAAAAGATTCGGAGGAACGCTTAATTCAACGTGAAAAAAATATGGATAAAAGGGACGAACTTTATCAAAAAAGGGAGTCTACTTTAGATGAACGTGAAAACAAGTTGTTTGATAAACAAAAAGAAATCCAAGACGAACAGGTGAAAGTGGAAGAAATAAAACAGCAACAACTAGATTTGTTACACGAAATATCGGGAATTAGTAAAGAGAAAGCTCGCGACATGGTAATGGCTAAAGTTCGTGAAGCAATGACAAAAGAAGTTACGGCTTATATTAAAGAATCGGAAAACGAGGCTAAATTAGAAGTCGATCGCAAAGCTAAGGAAATGTTAGTTAGTTCGATGCAGAAGTTTGCCTCAGATGTTGCCAATGAACAGACAGTAACTGTAGTTAATTTGCCTAATGACGAATTAAAGGGACGAATTATTGGTCGGGAAGGAAGAAATATTCGGACAATCGAAGCAATTACCGGAGTTGATCTCATTATTGATGATACGCCTGAAGCTGTCGTGTTATCTAGTTTTGATCCACTAAGACGTGAAATTGCGCGTGTCACTTTAGAGACGTTGTTGAAGGATGGTAGAATTCATCCGACTAGAATCGAAGAGTTATACGATAAAGTATGTAAAGATATGCGTAGTAAAATTATCGAATATGGAAATAATGCGTTATTTGAACTAGGAATTACCAAGATGGATCCTGAGTTAGTAGAGATTATTGGTAAATTAGAGTTTAGAACTAGCTACGGTCAGAATGCGTTACAACATTCGATTGAAGTTGCTCATTTATCTGGTATTTTGGCTGGAGAATTAGGAGAAAATGTTACTTTGGCTAAACGAGCAGGGTTATTGCATGATATTGGTAAAGCAATCGATCATGAAGTAGAAGGTAGCCATGTAGAAATTGGTGTTGATCTTGCGAAGAAATTTCATGAAAATCCAATCGTCATTAATGCCATTGCATCACATCATGGTGATACTGAGCCAACTTCTATTATTGCATATATTGTTGCGATTGCTGACAGTTTATCTGCATCTCGTCCTGGTGCTAGAAACGATTCCTTAGAAAACTACATCAAGCGTTTAGAACAGCTAGAAAAGATTGGTAATGATATTCCAGGCGTTGAAAAAACATATGCTGTTCAAGCAGGACGTGAGTTACGGGTTGCGGTAAAGCCTGAGGAAGTTGATGATTTGACTGCTCATCGTGTTGCTCGTGATATTAAAGAAAGAATTGAAAGTACGATGCAGTATCCAGGTACAATCAAGGTTACAGTTATTCGAGAAGTTCGAGCTCAAGAAGAGGCGAGATAGTCGCTTCTTTTTTCTATACTTTTTTGTTATTCTGTGTTATATTTATCCTATATGGAGCGTGATTTTATGTATAATGACGAACAAATTTTAAAGCGAGTTTCTAATAAAAAACAAAAACAAATTTTATATATTGTGATTGGTATATGTTGTGTGGGAATTGTTGGTTTAGGTATCGGTTTATATTTTTATTTGGATAGCAGGCCTCTGATTGATTTTCCTAATATTACTTTGTCGACAGAAGATTGGACAACTAATGAAGTTGTTCTTACAATCGAAACTGATGATAGTAAAGTTTCTTCTTACTACTTTGAATGTACGGATTGTAGTTTACAAGATGGTGAAGAAGGAATTGAAGGTATTGATTTGTATGAGGGTAGATGGCAGGAAAGTAATCAGTTGGCGGTTAATCGTAATGGGACTTTCTTAGTTAAAGTTAGGGATATTAATGGTCGTGAAAGTAAAGAAAACGTGATATCTGTTTCTAATATTGATAGGGAACCACCAACAATTGACTTTGAGTCTTCAACCACTGTTCAGATGGGATCTAATTTTTCTGTTCGAAGTGGTGTTCAAGCCTCTGATAATCTTTCTGGTTTAAATAGTGATTATACAGTTACTCCTGATACGGTTGATACTTCAAAAGAAGGACAGTATACTCTTGTTTATTCGGTTTTTGATAAAGCAGGAAACTTTACAGAAAAGTCTCGAACCGTTATCGTTCAAGATATTGTGGGGCGTACTTATTATCGCTATCGTACTGCTACTTTTAATACCGTTCAATGTGAACCGTATTTGTGTAAGTGTATTACATCAAGTACAGGGGTTTGCCCCAGTGGTTATACAATGAATGAGCAAGGTGAATGTTGTCAGACTTGTTACAATGTATGTAAAGAAACGGTATGGAGTGAGTGGAGTGAATGGAGTCAAGAAAAAGTAACGCCTAATTCGACAACGGAAGTAGAGACAATGTTAAAATAAAAAGAGTGTTAAACGGAACACTCTTTTCTTTCTTCTTTTTTGACTTCATTTTTCTTTACATCGATAATGACAGGTAGAATAATTGGTCTTCTTCCTGTTTTCTTTTCTATGTAAGTAATTAATTCACTGATAATTTTTGCTTTTATTTCATTAGTAGTATCATTACTATTTTGTAGTCGATCGAGAATTATTTTCTCACTTAATACTTCAATTTCTTTAATTAGTTCTTCATTTTCATTGACTAAGATAAAGCCACGAGTCGTAATGTTTGGTTTAATTAATAGTTTTCTCTTTTCTACATCGATATTTGCAATTACTACTAAGATACCATCGTTGGCCATAATTTTTCTATCGCGAATGACTACGCTACCAATTTCGCCAATACGGTTGCCATCGACATAAATATCTTCACCTGGTACTCGCTCTTTTGATTTCGTGATGACGTGATCTCTCATTTCTAGAATATCGCCATTTTCAATAACGAAAGTATTTTCTTTTGGCACGCCACATTCAATCGCAATATTAGCGTGCTTCTTTAACATTCTGTAGTCACCATGAAACGGCATTACGTATTTTGGCATAAATAAGCGAATCATTAATTTTAATTCTTCTTCATTCGCATGTCCTGATGTATGTAAATCGGCATCAGAAGTACTATTGGTAAATACTTTTACTCCTTTTAAATATAGTTTGTTGATTGTTCTTGAGATAGCTAAAGCATTACCTGGAATTGGTGAAGAAGAGAATACGACAATGTCATCTGGTCTCAAGGAAATTTGTTTATGCGTTCCTTCAGCTATACGAGATAAGGCAGCTAGTGGTTCACCTTGAGAACCGGTACATAGAATCGTTACTTCTTTAGGCTTTAGATGATTAGCTTCATCTGCATTAATGAATAGTTCTTTATGATCAATGTATCCACCATTTATGGAAATCTGAATATTATTTTCCATGCTTCTACCAAAAACACAAATTTTACGATTGTGTTTATAACAAGTTTCTACAATATGTTTTAATCGGTAAATGTTAGAAGCAAAGGTAGCGATGATAATACGATTATTTTTATATTGGTCGAAGATATCGGTAAGCGCACTATCTACTTTAGATTCACTCGCGGATATTCCTTCATTTAAAGCATTTGTGGAATCGCTAATTAGTAGATCGACACCACGTTTTCCAAATTCAGCCATTTTATGAAGATCAGCCATTGGACCAATCGGTGTAAAGTCAAATTTGAAGTCACCTGTTGTTACAACAGTACCATTGGGAGTTTTTAAGTAGATTCCGTGAGAATCGGGAATAGAATGAGTCGTTCTAAAAAATTCAATTTCAAAATATTTGTATTTTAATTTGGTTTGATCATCATAAGCATATAAATGATCATAGCGAATATTTCGATCTTGTAATTTTAAGGCAATTAACTCTTTGGCTTGATTTGGCGCATAAATTGCCGGTATTTCTATTGTCTGTAGTAAAAAAGGAATCGCCCCAATATGGTCTTCATGCCCATGTGTAATAATTAAAGCTTTAATTTTCTCTTGATTTTCTTTTAAAAAAGTATAATCTGGTAAAACATAATCTATTCCTAAAAGTTCTCCTTCTGGAAAACTAATTCCCGCGTCAATGATAATAATTTCATTTTCATGCATTAAACAATACATGTTTTTTCCTACTTCTCCTAAACCTCCCAAAACAATAATTTTTGTTTCTGTAGGTTTGTTAAATTTCATTATTTCTCCTTTCTATAAGTTCATTTTTTTATTTATTTGATCAAGAACTAATCGATAAAATTATACTATGAAACTTGTATTTTGTCCATTCTTTTTTGCAATTTGTAATTGATGAATTTTGGCAAAAAAAAGAATGCCAGGTATTTGGCATTGCTCATTTTATGATGCACTACTACTTGCTTGTTCTTTAGCATTAACTAAGTAGTTTTCATATTGTGTTTTTAATGAATCATCTTGGATTTCCACTTTGTATTCTTCTCTTAGTTTTTCTAAAGCAGTAATTTGAAGTGTTGCATCTTCTGTCATTTTATCGTTTGCGATTTCTTCGATGATGTCATCTTTTACAGTTTTTAATTCAGGTTTTTCTTTTTGACTTACTTTTAGGATAATATGGTATCCATATTCAGTCTTGATTGGTTCTGTGGTGTATGCACCATCTTCTAAGTTTTTAGCTGCTTCTTCGAATTCTTCTGGCATATTTCCATGAGTAAATGGATCTAATGCTCCACCATCAGCAGCAGTTGCTTCATCATCAGAATTTTCTTTGGCAAGTTCATCGAAATTTTCACCATTTTTTAATTTTGTGATGATTTCTTTTGCTTGTTTTAATGCTTCTTCTTCGGCGGCTGTTTTTTCTTCTTCTGTCATTTCATCGGTTACTTCAGGTTTAATTAAAATATGTTTAGCGGTGATATCTCCAAATATTTTTTCGTCGTAAAATTTATTGATTTCATCATCAGTAACAATTTCTTTCGCATAATCTTCTACGGCAAGATTTCTTTTATATTGTAGTGTTAAGTAGTCACGAAGCTCATCTATAGTATTAATTCCCCAAGCACTGTATGTTTGTTGGAGTAGAATTTGTTCATTTCCAAACTGTGTAATCCATGAGTTGATTTGTGCTTCGACTTCTTCTTTTTGCTCTTCACTGTCTTCATATTCTTTATTTAAAATCTCAGTATCGATCATATCGATTAAAGCACTTAATGCATATCTTTCTTTTACCTCATTATATAAACTATCGTTCGAAATATCGTTACCTTCTAATGTTACAACGGCATCTTGTCCATTTTCTAGTTTTGGTACTTTTCCACAGCCTGTTACTAGGACTAGTACTACTAGCATAGTTGACATACTGATTAGTAATTTTTTCATTTTGTCCTCCTTCTTAACATCTATTATCATAACAAATCTCCAGGTAAAATACAATATTTTATCTAAATTTCCTAAACGTCTAGAACCTTTTTTCTACTATTTCCATAAAATACTATGAGTAATCAAAAAAGGAGGAATTAAGTTATGGGTAATTACGTATCAAGTTCCGCTATCGTATTAGTTTTATTTATTTTATTAGTAATTATTCTTGGGGCATGGATTTAGTGTAAGGAGGTGTTTATAATGGCTTGCAATCATGAAAATACGTGCAATACTCAAGTACCTACTAGTGGTGGTAGTGGTTATATTATTATCATCGTTTTATATATTTTATTAGCTATCATCTTAGGCGCTTGGCGTTCTTGTTAAAGAAGAGTTTTTCTCTTCTTTTTTTGTAGTGTGCCGTGCATGACATATAGCTAGAGGGTGAAAGTCCCTTACACGCGTAGGTATCAACGAAGTGTTAGAGAAGCACAACGCATCAACAGTGATGTTGGGGCTAAAGGAAGTGTGGAACAAAATCATGAACCAACGAACAGAAATTTACTATAAGGCTACATAAACGGATAAGGTTGCTGCACAAACTAAAATCCAAAAGATACTCGTAACTTTATGTGGTAAAGTAAGTGGTTAAATGAGGAAAGTTATATGTCTTACCACGGGAGGTCTTACGAACAGTTAAGGAGAACCCTATTAAGAAAACTGGTCGAAAAAGGTTTATCGTAAGAAGTCAGCCGAGGTCATAGTACTAGTGAATAACTAGGAAGGACTGAACAATTTATAGTGTTTCAAACACTAAAATCAATTAAGTGTAAAATCAAAATGAATACGTAGGAAAAGTTGGCGTATCCAAGTAATAATTCCTATAAAAGATGTTTCGCTTAATTATGAAATTAGAAAGGAAGAAACGAGTATGGAATTACTAGAGAAAATATTAGATGACAAAAATCTCTATAATGCTTATAAGCAAGTTTACAAAAATAA
>CALVOU010000020.1 GCA_944350365.1 uncultured Bacilli bacterium | reverse complement strand
TTTTATTTTTCTATACAAAGCAAATTCCTAGTATATAAAAAAAGATAATATTTTTCTATTTATACTATCTCATTGTAACATAACCTACTCCTCTCGCTCCGCCCAAAGCCATATCGACAAGGAAAAGGATGCCCATAAAATTTTTTATATTTTATCCATATTTACTAAGAAATAGGAGTTATTTCTTCTTCACCGTCTGCTCCATAAAGAATAGCACGTGTCCTATTTCCAATTAGTTTACCGACAGAAAGAGTTAAATCATCCACTTTCGATACGGATCCTCTTGCTAACTTAGATTCCTCCGTTATATCTACTTTATAACCTTTTTTATCTACTGATGTGACATAATAATCATATATTCTACTTTCTTCGTTATAAACAACAATAACGTACCCCTCTTCCCAATCAGC
Organism: uncultured Bacilli bacterium; assembly: GCA_944350365.1. Lineage (GTDB taxonomy): Bacteria > Bacillota_I > Bacilli_A > RF39 > UBA660 > Alloscybalousia. The sequence goes on along the minus strand of CALVOU010000020.1, from coordinate 26,221 downwards.
ATATGGACTTTTCTTTTTACGATCTGTTTCAATATTTTCAAATGCAATATAATAAGTTACATCAGAATTATTAAGAATATATTCCCGAGTAGCCTGCTTAGTCTTTACATCATCAATATATAACTTAATAGAATCTATATAAGCATCTTTTCTAGAATTTTGCATATATCCAGTTACTGTAGGTATTGCAATACCCAACAAAACGGCAAGTACTAAAATTACTGCTAACATTTCAATCAATGTAAACCCATTATTTTTCTTCATTTCTATCACCTACTATTTCCAAATTCTTCTATTATAAGCTAAAATTTCTATTTTTCTTGCAATGTTCGCCTTTTTTATCGCTTTCACAATATGAACTTACTGTAATCCACCATTATTTTAGAATAACTTTCTATTTCTTCGTCATAAACTGTATAATATAGTACGAATGACAACTTCTAGCTAATCACACCGCCTTCTATTCATATTATACTGTTGAATATAAGTAGTAATACTAATGATTCAACGCTTATTTCCTCTAAAATAGCATTTTAAATCCAAATGTTATTTTATGTATTAATCTGTAAATCATTCAAATTATTCCTTATTAAAATGACTAGAATTCACTAAATAGAGTAAATCATCCTAACAATTCATCAGTTCAATCACATATTAAGTAGCACCCGCACCTACCCAATTATTCTGAATTTGGGCAGTAACTCCACAAATATTTTGTAGTGTATTCAAAATATTATAAATGTCTCTATTCTTAATCACTTTCGCAGTATCTATTAGTACTCTAACATCTATAAAATAATCAACCATATACACCACCTCCGTACCTTAATAATATATTCTATAAAAAGTATAAAAGCTATCCGCTGAAAAGTCAATGAACTAACTTCTAAAATGACAAATCAGTCTTTTTTTATGACTAATCATTTGATAAAAAAGAAGATCTTCCGTTAAAACAACAATTTCTTTTAAATAAATGGTCTGAGATAAAACTTCCATAATCGCAAGTAAGAGTAATAAAGAAAATTCTTCTAACAAAGAAGGAGAAATACCACTAATATAAATGGTTCCACTATATTCCATTTCTTTTTCAAGCTCCATAAACGCATCATAAAGTTCTTTAATTATTCGACTTTCATCTGCATGTTGATTACTAATTTGAGTTAAATTTGAATAATCAGGTAAAAGAGGTCTAAACTTTTCTGTGGAAAACTTATTCTGATTAACGTCACTTCCGATAATAATCCCTGAAGCCACATTGCCTAAACGAACAGAAACATTCTTACGTAAAATCTTCTGTAAATCATAAAAATGACAACCTAAAATAGAAGCATCATAAAAAAGTTGGGCTAATTTCAAAAAAGAATAATTCATCGGAATATAATCATTATCAAAATAAAGATGACTACTTCGACAATACGGACATAAACATAATCCCTTCTTATTAACCATAGAAATTTTATCCACATAAAACACTTGTAAACAGTGATAACAAGCCGCAATATTATTATAATCTAACTTAGAAACATCACTGCGATTGTCTTTCAAATTTCTAATTTCTACCAAAATTTCTTTCAAAGAATAGTCACTGATTGGTAAATAATCATCAACATATTCTAAAAGACGTTGAATTAATAAACGAAGTTGATTATTTTTTACATTTTTTGTATTCGCGATTTTATATAGAGAAATTAACATTTCTTCTTCACTCATCTTAGATATAGGAGTATCAGAAAAATTCATATAAAGTTGGTGATAATTTCTAGGTACCCGAAGAAAATAAGAGACATCTTCATATAATTGAGGTAAACGCTTTATTTCTAATTTTTGATATTTTTCTAACCACCAGTATTTCTTCATCGATTATAAAACCTCACTATCTATATGTATTATATAGCAAAATCCCTAAAAAAACAAAGCACTATACGGTACTTTGCTCTCGTGTAAATTCAATTACTTCTAATGTTCTAGGAATATAAAGAATTAATCGATTGTAATTTTCTTTATCTAGTTTAATTAAAAATCCATCCTGAAAATAGGAACTAAGTGAAGATTCACCACTCGAATATTCTAAATTAAGAGAAGTATCTACCCAATAATAGTAATAATCCTGATCGGCAAATATCACATCTCCATCTCGAGAAATAGAGTAACCACCACTCGCATAAATAGATCCAGTTAAATAATCACTAGAGGTATCTCTGCGATCTAAATAAAGATAATACTTATCATCGATATCAGATAAATACAATAATTGATTATCTTCATTTACCCAATATCCATATATTTTTTGTTCATAATATCCAGTCATAAAAGCATCTTTGAAATAATCGCCAATCGTTGTAGAATAACCATTACCTAGTACAATATGAATAGAGAAAACAGCTATAAAAATCGATAAAATAATGGTAGTAATTCCCCCTAAAATACTAAATAATAGCGAACTAACTTTTACTCCTTTAGAAGCACGTTTTAAATTTACTAAACATAAGATAAACGCTATACAAGCTAAGAGAAGTCCAAGTCCCCATTTAAAAAAGCAAAGTGGGATCGCTAGAATAGATAAAACAATCGAAAGATAAGAAAAACGATTATCTACCTCATAATTACGCTTAAAGCGAGGTGAATCCACATATTGAATTTCTTCTTTTTTTGGGGATTGTTTTTCCGTTTTATCTTTCCATAATGAAGTAACGCGATAAGAAGCAAAAGGATCATCATAAGTAGATAGATGTTCACCACAATAAGGACAAAATTTAGCATCATTCATAATTTCTGCGTTACATTTTGGACACTTCATAAAAACACCACCATTTACTATAGTATATCATATCAAAAAAAGAAGAGAATAAAAACAAGAGTATTTTGTCCAATTTGCGGTATAATGAATATATGAGGAAGTGAAAAAAATGAAAGTAGCCATCATCGGAACCGGAGCTTACGGACTAGCTTTAGCTCTTACCGTAGCAGAAAATAAACACCAAGTTATGATGTGGACAAAATTTGAACAAGAAAAAAAGATAATTGAAGAAAATCATCAATACGAAAAAGTATTACCCAATATCAAAATACCAGAAAGTATTCAAATTACCCTCGATATGAAAAAATGTATCGGCCAAGCGGAATTAATTATGATAGCTGTACCCGCTGGGGTTGTTAATGATATTTGTCTAGATATGAAAAATTGGATAAAACCAAATCAACATATCTGTATTGCTTCTAAAGGAATTGAACAAGGAACTTATTTATTTATCAATGATGTAGTAAAAAAACATATAGATACTCCAAATATCGCGGTTATTTCCGGTCCTAGTTTCGCTATTGATATTACTTCAAAAATGCCAATTGGCCTAACACTTGCGACGGAAAATAAAGAAACTAACTTAATCATAAAAAGCGCACTAGAAAACAGTCATTTCAAGTTACGAAGTACCAACGATATTTATGGAACTGAAATCTGTGGTGCAATCAAAAACGTCATTGCGATTGCCTCCGGAATGCTAAATGGATTAAATGCCCCAGAATCTACCCAAGCAATGTTCATCACCGAATCTTTACACGACATCAAAGCCTTAATTCAAAAACTAGGAGGAGATGGAAAAACGATTCTTTCTTTTGCAGGATTTGGGGATTTATTATTAACCTGTACTAGTAAAAAAAGTAGAAACTTTACCTTTGGTCAATACTTAGCTACCAAAACTCAATCAGAGATCGAAGAATATATAAATACTCATACTATTGAAGGATTATACACATTAAAAGCAATCTATAAATTAATTTCTGATAAAGAAGTAGATATTCCGATTATTAATTTAATCTATGATATCGTATTTCATCAAAAAAATCCAAAAGAGTTACTCACTTTCTTAGTTGAAAAAGAGTAACTCTTTTATTTAAACCTCTGGAATATTTAAAATAAAATTCTCAGATTGAACGATCTCGTCATTTTCATTCAAAATTCTAATCAATAAATTATTTCTTTTACCCGGCGTGAAACCAGTCAACGTATAATAGTGTCTACTTTGAAGCAAATCATTTCCATTTGCATCTAACATTCGCTGATAAACCAAATCTTCATTAGTTGCAATACTATCTGTCGTAACATAATACTCGAACTTATATTTTTCCCCAGTATGAAAATAAATATTTATGCTTCCCTCATCTTCTAAAAAAGGATCATATAAGATAAGAGGAGAACTAATTTTATAATTATCTATCAATAAACGATCGATTTTTTTCTGAACAATTTCACGATATAAATCATAAGAAATATCTAAAGTTTCTGGCAACTCTACCACAAAAATATTATCCCCTATTTGATAATCCTCGACAAACTCGATATTATCTTCTATCCATTCGATGTCATTTTCATGACGATTGACATAATCCTCATAAGATTTTTTCCCATAATCATAGATAAACATCGTTGCCCAGACTAAAATAAGACCTAAAACAGCATATTTGAAAATTCGTTTTATCCAATATTTTTTCATTTTGCTTCACCTTTTTTCAATTATACTACAACTTTATCAAAGTAAGAAAGAAAAATTACCGTTTATTTCTTAAATCAGGATAACGATAATCATAATTTTGGTCATTGCGAGCATTTCGATAATAACCAACTTTCTCGGCAGTATCTATACTAAATTTATTATAAATACTAATATCTCCTCGTAACTGTTTCAAATTTTCTACATGATTTAACAGATAATCAGAAACTTCTTTAAGTACAGAATAAGAAAGATTTTTACCACGATAATCCTCATGAAGACCATATTCTAGTTTCATGATGCCAGCAAAATTCAAATCTCCTAGATGTAAATAACCAATTAACTTTCCATCCAATTCTAATAAATAAGAATGATTAGGCATCAGCTCATTAGAAGCATTAGAGATTGGAACAAGTTTTTCTTGGATGTGTCGAAAACCATATTTTAGAAAAAGGGGATCAGAAGATAGATCACGTCGAAATTTTAAATGTTCCTTTTTCTCTAAACAAAAATCTGTAATCGCTAATTTACCAATCGGAAGTTTCATTTTCTTTCCTCCAATAAACGACTGACTGCAGCCATAACACCTAATTTGCCATAATCATAAGTAAGAGAGCCTTGTTGATAAGCAATATACGGTTCGCGAATTGGTCCATCACAAGAAAGCTCGATGGATGAACCTTGAATAAAACTTCCAGCCGCCATAATCACTTGGTCATCATAGCCAGGCATATCCCAAGCTTCAGGTACTGCTGCACTGTCAATTGGAGAAGCCATTTGAATTCCTTGACAATAGTGAATCAAATCCTTAGGATTACCAAAAATGATATTCTGAACGATATCCACCCGTTCTTCATCATATTTTGGTTCTACTAAATAGCCTAATTCTTCCAATACTAAACTAGTCAACACAGCCGTTTTTAAACTTGCCGCAACGACACTTGGTGCCATAAACAAACCTTGTAAAATAGCTTTATTTATTCCTAAACTAGGACCAACTTCCCTTCCCTCACCGGGTACTGTAAGCCTCTCTCCTGCTAAATCGACTAGTTCCTTTTTGCCAGCGATATAAGCCCCATTTGGCGCAAGACCACCACCTAAATTTTTAATTAATGATCCAACAATTACATCGCATCCTACTTCTAAAGGACTCTTCTCCTCGACAAATTCACAGTAACAATTATCTACCATAATAATCGCATTAGGCTGAATCTCGCGAATAACAGGGACAATGCGTTCAATCATAGAAATAGAAATACTCTTTCTTGTGGAATAACCTTTAGAGCGTTGAATTTCAATTAAGCGAACTGGATGATGCCTCAAAAACTCACGAATTGCTTCGACATCAAAATCGTTATCCACTAAATCTATTTCAGAATAATCAATACCAAAGCTCTTCAAACTGCTCGCATTTTCCTTAATTCCAATTACTTCATGTAAAGTATCATAGGGCGTACCAGTAATGCTAAGCATTCTGTCACCCGGTCTCAAAAAAGAAAATAAACTAACCGTAAGTGCATGGGTACCAGAAATAAATTGTCCTCTAACCAATGCATCTTCTGCCCCTAAAACATCCGCAAATATCTTCTCAATTACTTCTCGACCAATATCATTATACCCATATCCTGTTGTCTCTGAAAAATGGACTTCGCTTACTTTATGTTTACGAAAACTAGCTAAAACACGGTTACTATTTCGGAAACAAACTTCGTCAATTTTTGAATAAATATTCGCTACTTTTTGTTCTGATTTCTGGAACAAGTCAACAACAAAAGTAGGTATTACTAAATCATCTATTTTCATATTAAACCTCCCATACCTTTTTATAATTTTTCTCTTCTGTCAAAGAATTAGGATAGCGATTTAACTAACGGCTTAGAATGGATATGCCTTTCCTTAATTAAATCATAAAGTAAAATCAAATAATTTTCATCTGGAATTGTACTTTCATCGTAGAGGTCTTCTTTGAAGCCGTCTTTTAAAACAGAATACGAATAAAAACAAATCATTCCTTGATAACGTTTAAAATAACTTTTATATCTTTTGAACCAAGCATACTGATGATCAGTAATCACCGGTGGAAGAAAAAACACTTTATGAGTCAAGGTTTCTTGAATAGCAACATAACCCAATTGTGCAAGAAAACGTGACCAAACATAGCCATTATAATTTGCTTCTTGAACAAGCTTTTGAAATTGTGGAAAAAGAATACTATTCTGACGACAAAATTCGAAAATAGCTAAACCATGACGCGAACAATCAGAATCCAAAGTACGATGAAAATCTTTAAAAGTTTCTGTCTCTTCAGGAACAATGATCATCATAGACTCACGCATAAATCCACCCCGTTAATATTAATTGCTTATACATAAAAACCACCATCTACTCGAACAACTGAAGCGTTAACATAGCTAGCTTGATCACTTGCCAAAAAGACAACTACATGCGCGATTTCTTCACTACCCGCAAACCGTCCAATCATAATTTTCTTTTCTTCATCATGGATCATTTCTGGAGCCAACTCTCGATTCATCGGCGTATTTACCCATCCTGGTGCGACAGCATTAACTAACACATAAGGAGCATATTGGATGGCTAAATTTTTAGTCAAAGAAATAACCCCCGCTTTAGAAGCATCATAGTCTATACTCTCAGGATAAACAGTATCGATACCATTTGTACTCGCAATATTGATTATCCGTCCCATTTTTTGTTTACACATTGTCTCGCCAACATATTTTGCCATTAAGAAAGTCCCAATCAAATTGACATCTAAAGTGCGTCTAAAATTGTCAACTGTCTTATCCTCGAAAGTCGTATCAATCGCAATTCCCGCATTGTTCACTAAAACATCTATTTGAGCAAATTTATTCAAAACAGTATTAACCATTCGCTTGACATCTTCTTCATTACTGATGTCTCCTTGTACCAACAATGTATCGACATGATAATGAGATCGAATAAATTTTTCAACATTTATCGCAGCTTCTTGATGATGGCAATAATGAATAACCACATCCGCACCACAAGAAGCAAATTCTTTAACGGTAGCTTCTCCTATTCCGCTAGAAGCACCAGTTACCCAAACTACTTTTCCATGAAAATCCATTCTATCACCCTCTTTTTAAAATTCCTTCCATAATGACTGGCTTGTCGACAAAAAAAGTATTTTCCATGTAAAATTTCTGTCTAGTATTAAAAAAATAGCGAGCCAAATAAATTTTATTTAACGAATAGCGAATACCTTGTTTCCACAAATAAAAACACGTAAATGTCTTACATCCAATATTTTTAATATCACACCCACCACCCATTTTTAAATGAGGGCAATCACCATTCTTTAGATAACTGTGACAGCAACCATTTATATAAGTCTCTTTCTTAACATTTCTTTTTATCATATCTTGGCGTCTCTTACATAAATCATGACAAAAACCACAAATATCTTTTTCTCTAAACTCATTATCCAAATAATCACAAATTAAATCATAAAGATAACTGTACCTTTCTTCCTTATCCGTCTTTTCTAAAACAGAATCGATTACTTTCATCTTTTTATCGATTTCTTTATCCTCAATCTTTTCTAAATATTTTCTAGTCTTATCATACAATTTCTGATCTTTCTTACTTCTCATAAAAAACACTCATCTCTAATTCACATCTATTGTATCACAAGGCTTCTATTTTAGCACAAAAAAACATAAAAAGAAATGAAAAGCTTACAAAAAAAACATTTTCTTCTTCAACTAGAAAATGTCTTCTATCATTTTAACATTCATGAAATTATTAGCGAAACGATTGACTTTCTAATGGAATAGTCACTTGTATATCTTGATCATTTTGATCAATAAATTCAATTTGAACTACAATTACTTGAGAAAAGTCTTTAATCATTTTAGAAGTAAAAGTAGTTTTCCCAAAAGTATGTTCTTCGATAGTTGTTCGAAAATTTTTTAAATGCTCCTGAAGTGAAAACAACTTATCCGATGAAGTAGTTTTTGCTTGTAAAAGTTCTTCTTGATCATCAAACTGGGCGATTACAGAAATCGTTACTTCTTTTACTTGAATGTCCTTAAAACTATAATCTACATTCGAAATCTGAAAAGAATGATACTCCGAGGTAAAAGTAGCAGATCCCGCTACACTAAAATTTCCAGAATTTCCTGTAAAAGTGTAGAAAACAAATTCTTGACTAGTTAAATGTAAAACAAAGTAAAGAACTAACAAAATAGAAACCAACACCCAGATAATAATCAACCATCTAGGAAGCAAAACCTTATTTTTAAACCTATTAAAAAACTTACTCTTTTTCATAATAATCACCATACCTTACCATAAATAACACATAGAAAACATTTAATCTACATGTTTAATCACTATTTTTTTTACACTGTCCCCATCAAAAAGTTTACCTATATTCCATATTATATCAAATGCCATCAAAAAAAGAAAGAATCTATTCTCCGATTCTTTCTATAACATGTTCATATGGTAAAATTTCTCTTACAAATGTCGAACGATTAGGTTCTGTATAAGGACATAAGATAAAAATACGGTTCTTTGTTCTCGTTAAAGCGACATAAAACAATCTTCTCTCTTCACTTAAAGACGCGCCAGAACGTTCAAAAACACTAAGAAGTGGCTCATCTTCCATTTGACTAGGGAATCCTTTTTCCCCTTCTTCTGCATTTAATAAGATAACATCATCATAACCTAAACCTTTCGAACTATGAATAGTCATAAACTCAATCTGTAATTCAGGATGTTTCTTATCGATAACCCTATTTTCTGAAGGGACTGTCCCCGATAGGAAATGATTACCTAAAATCTTATCAATATCACTACGATATCTACCTAATAATAAAATTTTTCGATTAGGGTCTTCCTGATAAATTTCATCTAAAATCAACGCTAGGGTATCATCAATCGACTGTAAATGAAGACGTTGCATCTTCTCTCTTCTCCTACGACTTGCATATACTTTCTTACCTTCAGAATTAAGCTCAAAACTATCATCATAATAATAAATTTGTACAGGATCATCTAGATGTTTTGCAGATACTAATTGTTTATCGAAATACTCATCACTCTGACTGATAAAGTCTCCGGCTACATCGATTAATTCCTGACTATTTCGATAAGTATTGGTAATCTTAACAATCTCAGCATAACCCATATAACGATAAAACTGAGTAAACAAATCAACATCAGTACCAGAAAAAGAATAAATAGCTTGCCAATCATCCCCTACGGCGACAATCTTGCTGTGAAATAAATCAGCAATATTCTTTGCTAATTGATAACGTTGTCTAGAAATATCTTGATATTCATCAATAATAATATAATCATAATCCAAATTCTTCTGCTTTTTAGAAACTAATTCAACGCCTAAACTAGAATAATGAATCATATCTTCAAAATCCACTTTTCGCTGTTGATGAATATGATGTTGATAATAACGATAGAATCGCTTAGCTAGCCGAAGTTGATGACGTAAAGTATCATCAGGAGTATTCGCAATGAAACGATCAAAGTCTTCCTCGCGATAATTTTCTTCTTTAAAACGAGCGATGAAAGCAAGTAATAAGTGAATAAGCCGATAGAACGGACTATCTTGATTAGTCTCTAACAAAGTTTTTAAAATCTCTTCTGGTTCCCGTTCTTTCTTCACGACGTTTTTTTCATTTAAGTAAGTGCCTAAGTTCTTTAAAAAATATTCTTTTTTGTTTTCGTATCTTCCATAAAGTTCCAATAATTCCGTTTGATATTTACGATGAACTTTCTTCTTTTCAAAAATCTCATTCTGATAATCCCGATCAAGTGAAGAAACCGTTCCATCTAAATTCTTTGTTGCCAAACCATAGTACTCAATATAAATCGGATGATGAATATCGGATATCGTAAAATCTGGAGAATAACTTCTTCTACCATTTACCACATAAGGATAAACCGCTTCATATTCGTAAGGAATAGAATGCTTGTATAAATAATTCGCAATTTTTACTTCTCCTTCAGATTTCATATATTCGCCACGAATTGAGCGATAACTCGGTTTTCTAGAACGATTTTTTATTCGTTTTTCGATTTCCTTTTCTAAAGTTCCATCTTTCTTACACTCTTTAATCTTACGCTTAACTAGATACTGAAAATATTCATCATAACTTTCATAAGTATAACATTCATCATAAAAAGAAACGTAATCACCAAAGGCATCGATAACTTCTTTCAATAATACTTTATTAGGAAATATTCTCGTTTTGAAGCATTCTGCTAATACTTGAAATTGATCGCCACTATTAATGACTTGAACTGGCTTCTGATCGAAGATAATTCGTAAAAACTCCATTCCTAATTTATGAAAAGTTAATACTCTAACTCCAAGTTGAAAATCATAATTGATTCTTCGATCTAATTCTTCTGCTGCTTTGTTCGTGAAAGCTAGTAACAATATCTTTTCACGCGGTACGTTTTTCTTTTCCACCAAATATTTTACTTTGGCTGCCATCGTTGTTGTTTTGCCACTTCCCGCTCCTGCGATCACTAAAGAATAATCTTCATCAATTAAAATTGCCCGTCGTTGATCCTCGTCTAACAAAATATTTGGATCCACTTTGGCAAACATCAAATCAAAGTAACGAGCATACTCCACTAACTTTTCTTGAAGAAAAGAATCATTATGATCTTTGATTAAATCACTGCCTTGATTCGTAATTTTCATCAGTTCTTGATATAAAGAAGATGCTTCATCCAAATATTTAGGAAACAACTCAAAAACATCCTGATACGTTTCCATAAAAGAATCATATTCGCTAGTCGCTATATAAGAGTCGCGTGATAAAAAATCTTGAAAATCGTGAACACATGTCTCAGCACGACTGTCAAAATAACCCTCTTCCATTATGAACACCCCTTATTCTATATATTAGTATACAAGAAAGTTGGAAAAAGAGCAAAGAAAAAGATAGAAGTTTTTAAAAAACTCTACCTGATTTTTTTAAGTAGCTATTTACCCTTATACTCCCATCGAATTTGTTTCTGGTAAAGTAGAGCCACCATCAATTACTATCCCTTGCGCAGTAATATAACTTGCTTCATCACTAGCCAAAAAGGCAGCTAGTTCACCAAGTTCTTCGATTGTACCCAACCGTTTCATCGGAATTGCATTAGCAATACCAGCTACAACGGATTCTGGATCGCTAGGATTACTTGTTTTGGCCATCCCATCTACCATTGGCGTTCTAATATATCCTGGTAAAATTGCATTGACACGAATATGATCAGTAACTACCTCACTAGCTAAAGCTTTAGTAAATCCCATTAAAGCTGCTTTAGTTGTTGCATACGCCACCTCACCACTATCTGCGACCATCACCCCAGTTACACTTGATAAATTGACAATCGATGATGAAGTATTTTTCTTCAAATAAGGAAGAGCTGCCTTCGTTACATTCCATGTACCTTTAATATTGATATCAAAATGAGTATCTCTTAATTCATCTGACATGGTTTCAAAATTTTCCAAATAGCATACTCCCGCATTATTCACAATAATATCAATATGGCCAAGTTTATCATATACATCTTTCATACAAGCAGTAACCATTCGCATATCACGAATATCTACTTTGTACCCAGTAACTGTAGATTCAGGAAATTGGTTACGTAGTTCTATAATCGTATTCGCAATTTTATCTGAATAATCAAAGAGAACAACTTGAGCATCATATTTTAGAAATACTTTAGCAATTCCTAAACCATTTCCCATCGCTCCACCGGTCACAATAGCTACTTTATCTTTTAATTTACTCATCACTTATCTCCTCTATTCTATATATTTAGTATACCAAAACTAGTAAAACAAAACAAGCTTTGCTTGTCGTAGTCGTTATCTTTTAAAATTTTAGCTTCATAAATAAGGTACTCCTATTTTCTTAAAGTCTTAGCTCATGAATCGTTGTACCATAAATATCTTTTTACTACTCTTTATCATTTTACTGTATAAAACTAGAAAAGAATTTTTACTTCGACAGCTTCAGGCTCCGTATAATAAAGAGGGAAAAAAGTAACCCTCATTCCAACTTTTGGTGCTTGGCAATAATAGACATCTCGAAAAAAGAATAAATAGATAGTACCATCATCACCAACGATATAGCCACAATCTCCATATAGTAAACAGACAATTTTTCCCTTTAAGCGTTTTCTATTATTCTTTACCACAATGTCTCATCATACTCCTCGTATTTTACGAAAAGTATACCACAAAAGAAAAGTTATCTCATTTTTTACACGAATTAGGAATAAAATTTAATGAAGGTGATAACTATGTATCCAATGTATCCATATGTCGGAAAAAAGAAAATCTGTAAAGAAATTCCCATTGCCTTTCCCCCAAATCACCAGGATTCACAACCCGGAATCGAATACTTAATGGATCCTAAACCAATCTTTGACAATCCCAATCAGCGAGGAAGTAATAAACTATTGGGTAAGGTTGCCATCATTACCGGTGGCGATAGTGGGATCGGTAGAAGTGTCGCTGTTCAATTTGCAAAAGAAGGGGCCGATATTGCGATAGTTTATTTTGATGAAATAGAAGACGCGGAATTCACAAAAAATTATATCCGCAAAATGGGAAGAAAATGTATCACAATTAAAACAGATTTAAGAAAAAAAGAAAATAGTCAATATGTTGTGAATTGTGTTATCAATACTTACCATAGAATTGATATCTTAGTGAACAATATCGCCGTTCAATTTTTACAAGACAGTATCTTAAATATCACTGAAGAACAATTATTACTCACCTACCAAACCAATGTTTTTTCCTACTTTTATATGATACAAGCAACACTACCTTATCTAAAAGAACACTCTACAATTATTAATACAACTTCAGTTACTGCCTATCAAGGAAACAAGAAATTAATTGATTATAGTAGTACTAAGGGCGCAATTGTTACCCTAACTAGATCACTTGCTCTTTCCTTAGCTGAGAAAAAAATCCGTGTTAACGGCGTCGCTCCCGGTCCGATTTGGACACCATTAATCCCAGCTTCTTATTCAGCGAAAGAAGTAGAAACCTTTGGAACATATACTTCTAAAACTCCACTCATGCGAGCAGGTCAACCGTTTGAAGTTTCCCCATGTTACGTTTTTCTAGCTAGTGATGATTCCCGCTACATGACTGGACAAATTCTTCATCCAAACGGAGGAATTATTACCGGTAGTTAATCCTCACTCACAGTAAAGGAATACGGATAATCACGAATCAATTCACGAACAAAGTAAGATTCTTGACCCTTGGGAATTAATAAATAAACATAATTTTTTGTTCTTGTTAAAGCGACATAAAATAATCTTCTCTCCTCACTAAAGCGATAATTTTCTTCCTCGAGAGAAACAAATTTCAGCACATCTGAATCCTCGATCTGATTAGGAAACCCCGTCTTACCATCCGCAACATGAAGCAAAATAACATTTTCCTCTTCTAATCCTTTTGATTTATGAACGGTCAAATAACGAAGGGGGATTTCTTGATGAGATAAATAAATTAATTGACCTGTTTTCTCATCATAGCGAAATTCCTGATCAATAGAAGAATAAATATCTTGGTTATTTCTTCCCAATATTAAAATCGCAGTTTGAAAACTATGATAAACTTCTTTGACAACCTTTTTGAAAGTTCGTACAGCATTCTGGTAATAAATAAGACGAATTGGCTGCTTTAGTCTTTTCATCGCCTGTAAATTTTTAGAAAGTTGATGAGGGTTCTTCATCACAAAACTACCGGCAACAGTAACTAATTCTTGACTGTTTCGATAAGTATTTTCTATCTTCATCACGATTGGATGGGAAAAATAACGTTCAAAATGAAGAAAAATCGATAAATCACAACCAGTAAATCGATAAATCGATTGAAAATCATCTCCCACCGCCATAAATTTCGCTTGTGTCATTTTTAAAATTGCCTGAACCAATTTGACACGAATTAAAGAACTATCTTGATATTCATCAATAATTAGATAACGACACGAAAAAGGCATTCCCCTTTTTAAAACCGAATCCGTTGCCAATCGAATCATATCATCAAAGTCAATCTCTCCTTGAGAAGTTAGCTCATTTTCATATAGGTAATAAAATAAATACGCAAAACTTAAAAAAGTCTTTTGCTTCTCACGCTTTCTCAAAGAAAAGCTTTTTTTATTTTGAGTAAAAAAGTGAACAAAATCCTCTAAAGAATAAGCATTTGTCTTAAATAAACGAATAAACTTAACGATTAACTTTTGAAACAACACCCTTTCTTCTTTAGACAAAAAATGATGATAACTATACGTTGGTGAAAAGGGAAAATAATGAATTTCCAGATACCGAAGTAAACTTTTCATCATTTTAGGATAAAGAAAAATTGTAGTTTGAAAGTATTCCCCAATTAAATATTCTAACAAATCTGCAGGTGCTACTCGATAAGGATAATGACTATTCTCCCTTAAAATATGAAGAGCTAATCGATGAAAAGTATAAATACGAACTGGATACTTGAATGTTTTATCGATACTTTTTTGTAGACTCTTGGTCGAATCATTAGTAAAGGAAAGAACAATAATCTCTTGGGGTGGAATCTTCAAACACTCAACCAAATACCGAATCTTGCCAATGATAGTTAGACTCTTTCCGCTTCCAGCTCCCGCTATCACTAATTGATGAACTTCATCCGTAAGTACTACACGCCGTTGATTTTCATCTAAAGAATAACCATTAACATGACTAAGAAGAAAGTCCACATTACGTAATTCTTTTTGTATCCAAAGATCATTCTGTTTAGCTAACAATTCTTCCAAATGCTCATAATCGTGACAAAAAGTAGCGAAGCTAATATTTTCATTTCGATATACAAGTACTCGTTGATAAAAAGGCGCATACTTTTCTTTTAATGCCAAGCGTTTTCGATAATCAAGATAGCCCTGATCAGAAAGTTCTCTAATCTGACGATAAAACTCATCTACCTGTTTTCGCATCTATCCATCACCACAATCACCTTAAAAGAAAAAGAAAAGATTGTCAAAAGATAAAAAATGAAAAAGTACAATGAAAAAAGAAGGAAAAAAAGAAAAGAAAGGTTCAACTATAAAATTTTGAACCTTTCTTTTCTTCAATATAGAAAAACGCTTTATTTTAAAATTCTAAATCTTCTTGCATAGCTTCTACTTCAATATAATCCATCAAATAATGTTTTTTGGATAAATGCTTAGGTACATATTGGATATTTTTTTCTTGAATCACTAAATCCCCCGTTTCTAATTGAAACGGATCAATTGACTCTTGTTTTATTGTATTTAATACTCGAAGCAGTTCTTCTTTAGAGATTTCTTGATCAAGATGAAGAAAAATAGGAATACGGTAAATCGACTCAATATGAGAAGAAATTCCGTGAAACCCAAGGGCAAGCTGTAAAGTCATCAAAGACTTTGTTCCTAAATAAGGAAATAAAGCGTAATAATGATCAGAAAGTAAAACAATATGTTCATGATCCAAAGTCGCATTACAGAAAAGTTGCCTACTTTTTTCTAATAGATTTTTCGCATTAGCGCGTAAATATGGATAGGAATCTTTACTACTCAAAATTTCTTTCATCTTTTTTAATATCTTGGTAGCGATAACAATCTCATCTGGTCCTTCCCAATAACTTTTTGAAATTCCTTTTATTTTTTTGACAAAAATCTGCCTTTTCTCTGCATTAATTTCTAAGACTCGCCAACTATTTCCCGCTAAAATCAATGTTTCTCCTACTGAAACTAAAGTATTAATCGTACCAATCTCTCTAGATTCTTCTCGAACAGAATACTCAATTTCATTCTCAAATACCGTTAAAAACTGATATTTAGAGATCGTTTGACTTCCCTTTTCACCAATTAATAAGTTTCCTTCTTCATCCATTTCTAACTGATCGATTTCTAATAAATAATGAAGTAAGTCACGGTAATCTTCTTGAGAAATTTGTCGAAATGGAGAAAGAGTAAGCATATACTCCGCTAAACTACTAGGAGAAGCACTTCCTACTGAGGTTAAATAACACATTGTCTGGTGATACAAAAGAGGATAAGGAAGCTTAGGAGTGAGTAAAGGCTCAATCCATTTTTCCTTCGTATATAATTCGATCAAAGCAATACAAAGAATCATATCCCAATCGATCTGTTGATAAAACTCTTTGTTTTTCTGTTCGGTATCATCTTGATCTTTTTTATCAAACAGAAACATCATCTCACTGATTCCTGTTCGTCTACCACTTCGTCCTAGCCGTTGAACAAAACTGGACACACTATATGGTGTACCAGTTTCGATAATTCGCTCCAAATCACCGACATCGATACCTAATTCTAAAGTGACAGTCGCACCAACTACCGTCTTATAATCACTCGTCCTCATTTCTCGTTCAGCATATTCTCGTAAACCACCAGAAACATTACCATGATGTGTAAAATAAATATCAGAAGTCTGTTTCTTTGCCGCCAACAATTTTAAATTGGCAATATTTAGTTCGACTTCGCTTCTACTATTTGAAAAAATAATACAGCGTTTTCCAAAAGATAAATGATAAAGCTTATCATAAAAATCAGTTTCGACTACCGCATCATCAATAGAAAGATGAATCGTCCGTTTTCCCCCATCGACTTGAGGAACAACACACTTCCTATTAGTTCCAGAAGCCAACCAATCCGCTACTTCCAAAGAATTTCCTACTGTCGCACTTAACCCTATTCTTCTTGGCAAACAATTAGTAAGACGACTTAAACGTTCTAACAAAGAAAGAAGTTGAATTCCACGATTTTCTCCCATGAAATAATGAACTTCGTCAATTACAACATAACGTAAATCAGAGAAAAACAAAATTGCTTCTTGTTTACGATAAGTAAGCATAGCTTCTAAAGACTCAGGGGTGATTTGTAACAAACCTTTAGGATTTTTCCGTAATTTATTTTTATGAGAAGTAGATACATCCCCATGCCACTTATAGACCGGAATATCTGCTTCAATTAAAAGATCAGAAAGTCGTTCAAACTGATCATTAATCAAAGCTTTTAACGGACTGATATATAAAATACCAACGGATGAAGAAGGATGCTGAGAAAGATCGGTTAAAATCGGTAAAAATGCTGCTTCTGTTTTCCCACTAGCTGTGCCACTAGACAACAATAAATGATTATCTGTATTTAAAATAATATCGATACTAGCCACTTGAATATCCCGTAATTCTTCCCAACGATTACGATAGATATAATCTTGAATAAAAGGCGCTAACTGATTAAAGGCACTCATAGTTCAAAACTCGCAAACTCGTCACTCACATCTTGATCGGCGAAAGGCTGAGAATGATTTTGAAACTCATCACTTTGAATAATCGTGAGCAAATCTTTTTCTGGATACTGATAAAGTGTATTTAAAAGTTCGATGAAATCACGAATGATTTCCCGTGGCGTAATATTGGTTAGCGCACCAACACGGCTAAATTCAATCTGAATAAAATGAATTAATTCATCTAAAGTAACTTTTCTTTCATATTGATATAAATCAGCATGAATATCGGCTAATTTCTCTACTAAAATAGTCATTTCTGATGGAGTTAACGGTTTTAAACGAATAATAGGCGCTAAAAAGTCACGGGCTTCATCGTTCGCAAACCGACTATCCTCTAATCTAGATTTTAATGCTTCGTAGCTAAAAATACCTCTTCTCGTATCTTCGACGCATTGCGGTGTACCACCCATAATAATTCCTAAGTACTCTGCTTTTCCTTGTAAAATATCATTATACATAGTCAAAATCTTTTCATAGTTATTCTGTCTTGCGACAGTCATTGGAATCTTATACAAGTTAACCAATTCATCAATCAATAAAAGCATTCCTTTATATCCTGCCTTCACCATGAAAACAGCTAATAATTTCACATAGTCATACCAATTATCATCAGTAATCATAATGTTGATCCCTAAAAGTTCCTTACATTCACTCTTGGTAGTTATCTCTCCCCGAAGCCATCGAAGAGCAGCCCCCTTCTTCTCATCGTTTCCTTCTTTATAACCATTCCAATAAGTCAAAATAATTTTTGCAAAATCAAAGCCATGAACCATACCTTCTACTTGACTAACTACTCGGTAAATTTCCTTTTCGACTAGTTCTGAAAACTTAGGATCATCTACTTTAACATCTCCATTCATTAACAAATCACTTTGGATAGAAGAAATCCATTTTTCTAAAATAAGAGGTAAAGCTCCACCATCCGGCTTAGTCTTCGTCGACATGTTTCGAACCAATTCTCGGTAAGTCGCTAAGCCTTGTCCTTTCGTTCCCGTTAACCTTCTTTCCGGTGATAAATCGGCATCCATAACGACAAATCCTTTATCCATAACATGATTTCTAATCATCTGAAGTAAGAAACTTTTTCCACTTCCATATTTTCCAACAATAAAACGAAAAGTAGCTCCTCCTTCTTCAATAAAATTCACATCATTTAATAAAGCATTAAGTTCTTTTTCTCTTCCTACAGCAATATAGCCTAATCCCGTCCTAGGTACAACTCCACCCTTTAAAGAGTTTAATAAAATAGTTGCAATTCGCTTTGGCACTTTACCATTCATTGTAAAACCTCCTTATGATTATTTTTCTGTTTGCTTTCTTTTTTATTCTTTTGTTCTTTATTCTTTAACAATCAAGTATCGTCTGTAACTCTACTAAATAATCCTCGTAAATATTTATTTGATCTCCTAAATCTTCGATTAAATTATCCCCAATATAATCGAGTGCTTTTAAATTAATATCTTCTAAAACAACTTCTAACAATTGAGCTTCTTTTTTGACAATCGCTTCTAACTCGCTTCTTGGAGCATGATTCAAAATATTCACTACAAGTTCCTGTTCAAATGACGTTAAATGACAGACAAATAGATCCATTCCCATTTCTACTACCGAGTCCTGTTCTGGTATTAAAGGAGAAGAAACTTCCAAAGCTGACTGGGAAAACGAAGGAATATCATCCACCTGAACAGAACTATCTGTCTTTTCTTCTTCAGTAAGTAACCTTTCTTGAATTCTAATAGAAGAGTTTCGAATATTTTGAAACGATTCTTTATCGATAACTACACTCTGTCTTCTCTTGATTAACTCTTCTTCTTTTAATTTTTTACTTTTCTCTGTCAAAAATAAATCAACTGCTTGATTAATCGTTTCTAAAAAGGCATCATCTTCTACTAACGGTAGTAACACTTTTCTTTGCGACACAATTTTTCCTAAATCACTTAACTTAAGCGTCAACTTCCGTTTATAGTTTGTCTTTTCACGAATTCTAATCTCTATAGCTTTTAAGATAATCCCCATAATGATACGAAGATTAGGACTTTCTTGAAACATTTTCTTACTACAAATGCCTTTTTGAAAGGAATATTGTTCAATCGGTGAAAAATCGACTTTATTTTGATAATCCTCCCGTTGTTCCACATAAGGCAACTGACGAAATAGCGGATAATCAGAAATTATATGCATTTTACCTAAAACTAAAGATTTAAAATCCGCATTGTGTTCCGCAAAATAACGACTAAGCTGCTCAAAAACAACTGGAATCGCTTCTTCAATTAAATATCCATATTTACTCTCATAAAACTTACTTTTTTTGACTTTATAACTGGCCGCTTTATCCAAATAAGTTAAAAGTCCATGATAATTACCTTGAACAACTTTTATCCTAGCTTGATAAAGTTCCCAATCAGAAGCAGACAATACTTGAGGAAGAAACTCATCATAAGAAACAGAAATGGAATAATTGATCATAAAATCCTTTAAAGCAATCGATAAAATCTGCCGGAAATAGACTTCCTCAATATCATTCCAATAGACCTCTAACGTTTTCTTCAATTTTGAATAAGCATCAAAAGCAGAGTCGACTCCTATCAAATTAATTAATTCCGCAAAATACACAAAAAGATAGCCACTAAAGATTTTAGGATACTCGCCCTTTCGTATTTTTGTTCGCCAAGTAAAATAAGTTCTAAGTTCAGGAACACGTAATGACTCATAATTCCAGGAATAGAAAAAGACTGGAGAAATAACTTGAGGATAATCATCTTCCACATCAACCATAAACTTCGCTTGTTGAAGAAATATCCAATTTCTAACTTTCACATAATCTGTCCCTAAAAATTCAACTTGAAAATAGGTATCTTCTGCGATTTTTTTCATTTCTTTTAACTTCTTCAACATCTTCTGATCATTAGAAAAAGAAGTATCACTCGCATATTTAATTTTTTCGGATACATAACTAGGTAAAGATTGATTAAGCTCTTCTAATACTTTTTCCCTTGTTTCCAGATGACATCACCCCCAGTCATAGAGTATTCACTATTAGTATATCACCAAACAAATGTACGTCAAGATAAATAAAGGAAATCACTTAGGAAAATAACAAAAATTCCTCATGACTAAACGATTTTAGTATAACACAAAATAAGCAAAAATAATACTAAATGATTGGCTAGAAAAAGGAAATATGCTATACTAAGAACACTTTAGAAAGCGAGGAGAATATTAGATGGAAAATGTAGAATTGGTTGGCATTGCTTATGAGATTGGGGAATGTAACGACGAAGAATACTTATGCATAGATATATACGAAGTTTGGTTTCAAAAAGAAAATATAGAATTTAAACTAACTAAAAAATGCGGAACTTTTAATTCAAAAATCAGCATCGAATTGCATGATTTAAATAAACAAGTTAGAAAATTAAGAAGTCAAGGGTATTTAACTAGAGTAGAATGGCTCAAAAAATATAAGAAAGAAAAAAATAAAATAGAAAATCTTTCACCAGAAGATATTAGAAAAAGTAGTCTATTTTCATCCTTACAACCTGATGATTATGAAAAAGCTGCTCTACTTTGCCTAATCACAAAAAAACTAGGTTATTTTAATCTCGAGGATATAAAAATACTCTATATGATTATTGAAGAATATGGACTTCATCAAGATATAGACATGATTGCCAATATTACAACTTTTCTAGCTGAATCATTATACGGAAAACAAGTGGAAGATACAGAACTATTCGAAAAGCAAAAAAAGAAGGGACTTGTCCTACCATTTAAAAAGAAAAATAAATAAAAAACAGAAAAGCTACTATTCGACCAAGAGATGATCTTTTTCAAGATCATGCAAAAATCGATACTCGCTTTTCTTTATTTTTGCATTCTTATTGATAAATACTTCTCTACTAGAAATCAAAATCTCAATCACAATTTGTCTTAGTCCTGATTTAATCACCTTTTTATAAGTGGGAAATAATAAATTTTCTTGGTAGTGATATCGATAGTATTCTAATATTTTTAAATCGATATCTTCTCTTATTCTAATCGCAATCACCTCTAATTATAGTGTTTACGATTAAATAAAATTCATGAAATTAAACAAAGATTTTAAATAATAAAAAAAGGAAAAAATGCTAAGAAAGATAGTATTTTCATCCAAACCCGCGTAAATTTTCTCTTAAAACACCTAAGCACTAGTATAGTTTTTCACTAAAATCTAATTTTTTTAATATAAAATATTACCAATTATTTTCTAACAAGCCAAAAGTCGAACATAAAAATAAATTTCTATCTTAAACTCTTTTAACCTTCTATCATTCTAAGATACTATAAATAAATCGAACCCAAGCTTATTTTTACAACTACCCAACAAACTTAATTTTCTTTTCTTGATAACGAATAGTTTCTTTGATTTATGATAATACTTTTTTATTATATTTCTACAATGCAAGTAACAAATTTTAACATCATACATTTTTATAGCATCCCACTCTTATTTAAATAATCAATCTAATATGCTAGAATAATTAGTATCAGGTGATTTTATGTTGAAAGATCTATGTTTTGAAATTATACAAACTTGTCCTAATCATTGTTTGTTTTGTTCTTCGGTTGCTGGAATGGATAAACATCAAATGATTGATTATGATTTATTTAAAAGAACAATAGATTATTTTATGAGTATTGGCGGTATAGAAGAAATATCCATTTCCGGAGGCGAACCATTCTTACATCCAAGATTATTTGAAATGATTCGATATTGTAAAATAAATGGTATCAAAACAGTACTATTTACTAGCGGAATAAAAATGAGAAATAAGATGACAGATGACGATAAGAAGCAATTAAAATTTAATTTAAGACAACAATACTCTTCTTATCTTAATGAGGGAATGCCAAAAGAAGAATACGAAAACCTAATCACAAAATTAATGAATGATTATTTAAAATATGATGCAAGAACCTTTGATTTGCTTTCTACTTATGACTGTCATTTATTAAAAAACTTAGGTCTAGATAAAATTGTCTTTGATTTTCAAGCATGGAATAAAGATACATATAATCAAATCATGGGATCTAAGGATTCTTTTGATTTTGTTACTCTTTCTATGATAAAAGTTAAAAGTGCTGGACTGGTTGCAGATGCTCATTTTATTTCCACTAAAGTAAACTATAAAGAATTACCGGATATTGTTGAGATGCTTAATGTAGCAAATTTTGATCAACTGAGTATATTAAACTTTGTTCCTCAAGGACGTGGTAAAGATAATGAAAGCATTCTTTCTTTGAGTGAAGAAGAGTTTCAAGAGTTTATTCAAATCTATGATAAATGTAAAGAACAATTTCATGGTAATTTAAGAATTGGTATCCCACTACAAGACATTGACACCCATAAATGTACCGCAGGATTTGATAAATTAGTAATAAAATATGACGGAACAGTTTTACCTTGCCCTGCTTTTAAAGAATATGATATAGAAAAGCTTAATGCTTTAGGAATAAAAACACCTAATATTCATTACAACTTAGAAGATATTAAAGTTCATCATGGTACTAGAGAACAACCCTTATGTAAACAACTTTATAAATTTAATAAGTCAATACAATAAAGAACTCAGTAAATATAATTATTTACCCAGTTCTTTTTATATTTATTTACAAACTCTTCTCATCCATTTTTAGGATTCTAAATATTCTATATAATTTTCCACCTCAAACTCCATCTTAGATACATCTAAGAGATGAAGACTACAATTACCTATCTTGAATGGATTTTCTTTGTTACTCCACTCTAATCCTTTAACTATATAATAAATAATATTAATAACACCACTATGAGTTACAAAAGCTACGTTACCATCTGATTTTTTATAAAAATCAACTGCTTTATAAAACCAATCTTTAATTCGATTATAAAAATCAATTGGGCTTTCTCCGTTTGGATATTTTTCATCCATTCCTAATGTTTTAAAAAATAATTCTGGATATTTGACTAGAGCTTCTTCGTTTAAGATTCCTGCTAAATCCCCATTATTCATCTCTCTTAACTCCGGTTCTAATTCTATAGGCAACCCAAGAAATACATTCGCAATATCTGTTGTTGTGATTGCTCTTTGCAAATCACTTGTAACAATTTTCTTTATTTTTAAATCCCCTTGATGTTCTTTTAAGTAGTTTGCTAACTTTTCGGCTTGTTTTTTCCCTCTGGTAGAATATCTTGACTACTCCATCCTCCTCTATAATTTTCATCATCTTTAGCATGTCTTATAAACATAAACTTCATTTACTTCGCCTCAATATTCCTAATTTTTTTCAAATTCATCTACTGTTTTATTCCTATTCCATATATTCTTTATCGATTACACCTCTATTTATGTTACACTTCAAATTAATTGTGAATAGTTATTTTCATAAATTGACTCATCTATATTAAGAACAATATGATTCCTTTTTAATTTATTACTTTACCCATACATATTGTTGATGATTAATATTCAGCTGTAACTTTCATTTTATCTAAAATATCTATTCAGGATCAACTCTTAATTTATCAGCAAGACCTGATTTTACTTCTTCAATATCATAATCAGAATTCATTGAGAGTACTCTAATAATTCCCTGCTTGTATTGAGATTAATTTTTACTAAATTTTCTAGACTATGGAACTGATCCTAATCACATTCTTCATTAAACCATTTAATTCTTTTTAATAACTCTTTCATAGTAGTCCCTAAAATAATTCTT
Organism: uncultured Bacilli bacterium; assembly: GCA_944350365.1. Taxonomy (GTDB): domain Bacteria; phylum Bacillota_I; class Bacilli_A; order RF39; family UBA660; genus Alloscybalousia. The sequence goes on along the minus strand of CALVOU010000020.1, from coordinate 1,643 downwards.
TCACAATTAAATCTTCTGAATGTAAATTATTATTTTTACCTAATAATAAGTTCTCATAAAATTTAATTAAATAACTTTTATCTTCTTTGATGTCTAAATAATTATTAAAATAATTACTTCTAACTAATGCATTTCTAAAATATACTGATTTATCTTTAAATAATGAATTATCTACATTATATCCTAAATAAATTAAATATTTTTCTATAAATACTGCGGTTGTTCTAGTATTACCTTTTCTAAAGGGATGAACTTGCCATATACTAGAAGAAAAATCAGTAATATTTTTAATCACTTCTACAATAGACATATCTTTATAGTTCTTTACTTTTTCTAAACTAATATCATATTCTAATGATTCTGTTAATACTTTAGAGTCTCCATAGGCAACTGAATCGTTATTTAATATCTTTTCATGCTTTGAAAAATCAATTTTCCTAAACTCCCCAGCAAACTCATAAACATCTTGAAATAGATACTTATGGATATATTTTAAATAGTCCACTGATAAATCAAAATTATTCTGATTCAATAGTTCAACAATTCTCATAGAAACAAAATCACATTCTAATTCATTATGATTAATGCTACCCTGATTTTCTTTTGTAACATAATATTCTCTTAAACTTTGCTCTACTTCTTCTATTGTCAATTCACCTAAAATATTCTTTTCACTAATTTGCTCTAGATACTTAGATGGTTTTAAATTATCCACTTGTTGTAATCCTATCGCCATATCCCATTGTAACTGTTTTATGTAACCTTTAGGTTTTTGTTCTTCTTGATAAGGATTCATACTAGAATCTAAATTTTTTTCACTCATATTATCACACCTAACATTTTTCTATTATTATATCATGAATATTTTTACTTCCGCATTTTTAATTATTTAAAAAAAGATAATTTTAATACTTATAAGTATTGTTTTCTATTAATACAATCGCCTTTTACCATCTAATATTTATCGCTAGTATACTTTCAACAAAAAAATCGACTCATAGAACCGACTTTCATCTTAAAATCTCTCAATCTTCGTAACAATAAGATTTACCATCATTAACTTCTTCATAAAATTTATTATTTTGATCCATCCAACCATAATCAAAACAATCCTTAGTATACTTAAAGAATAATTCAACATTATTAATTCCGTTTTTTATAAAATATTGTTAACATCCACAGCAATCTATCAATATAATTTTACTATATTTTAAGCATCAATTGATAATAATATTAGAGTTCCTTTATATTAAGTACAATAAATTTGATAACGTTTCTTTGCTAAATTTATTAAACTATTTATTCATCTTGATTAATTTTAAATTGATCTCTAATTACTAAATTTTGCTAATTCTTTTAAAACTACAAAAAAACTAGGACGAAGATCCTAGTAATTTCTTAATGGGGCGAATAGTGGGGATCGAACCCACGCATACCAGAGCCACAATCTGGCGTGTTAACCACTTCACCATATTCGCCATAAATACATTATTTATTTTATCAACAAATATAGTGTTTGGCAAGAACTTTTTTCACTTTTTATCTCAAACCTCAAAAAAATAGAAAACAGTGAAAAGTTTTTCTAAATGCAACCCCTATTTTGTAAAAGGTTGCATTTAACTGGGTAAAGCTATCTAGTTGCA
>CALVOU010000019.1 GCA_944350365.1 uncultured Bacilli bacterium | reverse complement strand
AAAACTCCACTTAACATTTTGAAAGGGAGTCACTTTTAAACGAGCATTACAGTGTTCGTATCATTCTTAAATGGTGCGGGTGACAGGAGTTGAACCTGCAAGCCGTAAGGCGCTAGATCCTAAGTCTAGTGCGTCTGCCAATTCCGCCACACCCGCATATCGTATGGTGGACCCTATAGGACTCGAACCTATGACCGATCGGTTATGAGCCGACTACTCTAACCAACTGAGTTAAGGGTCCAATCAATGACTTTTTAATCATATCATATTCATAAATGAGATGCAAGATATTTTTGATTAATTTTTTATGTTTTACTTGTTCAACATATTTAATAAATTAACCTTAAACATATCTTTCTCTGGATTGCTTTTCGAAATCATTACTCCTTTATACGTAGATAATTCAGCACGATGTCCTTCATCTAAGATTCCTTCTGGTGTAATATTAGTTAAAAGAATTACATGTTTATTCTCGTAAACGGTATAATGCAAGCGCATCACACCATGAACCTTTTGGAATAATTCATCGGTTGGTAATTCTAGTTCATAAGATTTAGTTTTTTCTTTTTTGTTTTCGCTTGTTAATTTTCCCAAAAACTTGCCATCACGCATCGTTGGATAATAATTAAACATTAGCTTCTTGTATGCAAGCATATTATACTTACGAACCGATCTTTCCTTTTTTCGGAATTCATTTTCATCCAAATATTCAAATATATAGGTTTGTTTCATATTATTCAACCCCAATCCCCCTGAAATCCTTGACCCCCAATAGTACAAGGTATGCTCAATATTATCATAAAATGACTAAAATTGCAAACTTTTCACAAGAAAAATGTACAAAAAAAGACCTATTTCGCTTTTATAGGTCCTCTTTTACACTTTTTTTCACTTCGATACCTAGTTCATCTAATTGCTTTTTGTCTACTTGATTTGGTGCTTCACTCATCAGGCAAGTAGCACTCGCTGTTTTAGGAAAGGCAACAACATCTCGTATATTATCGGTGTCTACCAAAATCATAATTAAACGTTCTAGGCCAATTCCAACTCCACAATGAGGAGGTGCGCCATATTGGAAGGCATCTAAGAAGAATCCGAATTTACGTTTTGCTTCTTCATGAGTCATACCAATTGCTTCAAAAACTTTTTCTTGTAGTTCTTCTTCGTGAATACGGACTGAACCACTTAACAATTCATAACCATTCAATACTAAGTCATACGCCCTAGAATAACAGTTTTCTTTATCCGTCAAAAGCTTGTCGATATCTTCTTTGTTTGGTGAAGTAAATGGATGGTGAGCAGCGACATATCTTTCCTCTTCTTCGCTATATTCAAACATTGGGAAATCCGTTACCCATAAGAAATTATATTTATCATGGTCGACTAAGCCTAGTTCATGACCCAATTTCAAACGAAGTGCACCTAATGCGGTACTAGCGATATTTCTAGTATCGGCAATGATAAAGATGGTATCCTCTTCTTCGATTCCTAATCTAGTTTTCAAATGTTCTTTTTCTTCGTCGCTCAACACTTTAGCGATAGAACCAGACCATTCTTGATCCTTATATTTTAAGAAAGCGAGGGCTTTAGCTTGATAAATTTTTACGAACTCAGTTAATTTATCTATGTCTTTACGAGAATACTTACTAGCTGTATTCTTAGCAACAATTGCTCGAATTACCCCTTTCTTATCGATAACGTCTTTGAAAATTTGAAACTCGGTATGATGGAAAATCTCGGTAATATCTTGTAATTCCATTTCGAATCTAGTATCTGGTTTATCGCTTCCGAACCGGTCGATACACTCATTGTACGTTAGACGAGTGAACTTTTCTAATTCGACTCCTTTAATTTCTTTGAAGATCTCTCTCATTAGTCCTTCCGTTACTTGCCAAATATCTTCTTCTTCAGCAAAACTCATTTCAATATCGATTTGGGTAAATTCTGGTTGTCTATCCGCTCTTAAATCCTCATCACGGAAACATCTAGCAATTTGAAAATATTTCTCCATTCCACCAATCATCAATAACTGCTTATAGATTTGTGGTGACTGAGGTAAAGCATAGAAATGTCCTTTACTAATTCTACTTGGAACTAAATAGTCTCTAGCTCCTTCTGGTGTTGACTTACATAAAATTGGTGTTTCTACTTCGACAAAGCCGAGCTTACTTAGGTAATTTCTGGCAATTAATGTTACTTTACTTCGTACCATTAAATTGTGTTGAAGACTTGGCCTTCTTAAATCTAGATAACGATATTTTAATCTCGTATCTTCTAGAGCTGTCGTATCATCACTGATTTCAAAAGGAATTTCTTTGGCAGTATTGATAATTTCCAGTTCACTAACTTCTACTTCAATAGCACCCGTTGCGATTTTTTCGTTTTTACTTTCACGTTCAACGATTTTTCCTTTTGCCCAAATGACATATTCACTTTTTAGACTAGAAGCCATTTCGTAGATATCACTTTCTGGACGGATGACTAGTTGAATAATCCCACTACGATCACGAAGATCAATAAATATTAGTCCTCCCAGATTTCTTTTCTTTTGAACCCAACCTTTTAGTTCTACTACTTCTCCAACATTGTTGATATTAAAATTTGTGTTTTCGTACTTCTTCATGGTTTTCCTTCTTTCTAAACTTCTTATCTTTCATTATGATGGTGTTCATGACCGCAATCATCACAGTCGCAATCACAGTCACATTCACTATTCTCTTCTTCAAAAGTAGCTAATTGTTCATCTAGATAATATAAAATATAATCTAATTCTACTTTTTCTTCTTCTTTTGTCTTATTATTTTTGATTTGTATTCTATTTTCTTTCAAATCTTCATCATTTAAGATGATTAAGAACTTACTCTTTAGGCGATCTGCTTGTTTAAATTGTGCTTTTAAGGAACGGCTCATGTAATCTGTTTCAACACTAAAGCCACTCATTCTAAGTTCTTGTACTAAGGTAGTCGCATATTCTTTTTCTGTTTCAGATACATACATAACAAATAAGTCTACGCCATCTTCGATTGGTAATTCAATGTTTTCTTTTTCGATCGCTAACATCAAGCGTCCTAAGCCCATCGCAAAGCCAACGGCTGGGATTTCGTCGCCACCAAGTTCCCTGACGAGCCCATTATAACGACCGCCTCCACCTAAAACATTTTGACTACCAAAGCCTTCAATATCCGCTTCGATTTCGAATACCGTATGGTCATAATAATCTAGACCTCGTACAACACTTGGATTTTCTACATATTCGATATCTAATAAATCTAGATATTTCTTTACTTCTTGATAATGGTTCTTACTAGTCTCATTTAAATAATCGGTAATTTTAGGCACATTTTTCATAATTTCGTTATCATGATCGATTTTACAATCTAAAATTCGTAACGGATTTTTTTCTAATCGAGTCTGACAATCTTCACAAAATTCATGGATATGTGGTTTTAGATAATCCACTAAAGCCTTACGATAAGCTCCACGTGATTCTTTATCTCCTAATGTGTTTAAGTTGACTTTAATTCCCTTTAATCCGACTAAACGATAGATGTTTACCGCAAGAGAAATTACTTCAGCATCTAACATTGGGTCATTAGAACCGATTGCCTCGACACCAAATTGCGTAAGTTCTCTATCTCTTCCTGATTGTGGACGCTCATAACGGTACATTGTTCCTGTATAATATAACTTAGTTGGCTGACTAGCTTCACCGTACATTTTATTTTCTAGATACGCTCTCACTATTCCAGCTGTTCCTTCTGGACGTAAAGTGATATTTCTATCTCCTTTGTCTTTAAAATCGTACATTTCTTTTGTGACAATATCGGTTCCTTCTCCAATTCCTCGGTGATACAATTCACTTGCTTCAAAGATTGGCGTTCTAATATAGTCATAGTGATATTTTTGACATACCGAATCAATTAAGTTCATTACATATTGCCATTTTTTCGCTTCTAAACCATAGATATCATGACATCCTTTTTGTCTATTAATCATTTTCTTCACCCTTTCTGAAATAGAAAAAGGTGCCACCCAAAGGACGTTTTATAAAACGTGGTGCCACCTTATTTTTTTCTTTGTTCCTGATAACGGTGGATACCGCTTCTTTTTGATGAAAAGTGTCTTCGACTACGTCTCTATCAGGTATTTTCACCAACCATACCTTCTCTTTGCATAGATAAGTATCTACTCCTCTTTTCAAGAATATATGTTTAGTTTACACTTGTTTTTTTCTTTTGACAAGAGGTTTTTAAAAAAACAAACAAACTTTTCATAGCAATCTATCAAATAATAATGTATTAGGATGGGACTTTGCTATGTCTATTTTTGAAAAAATTCTAATTTTTTTATCGCTATATTCTCCCAAGCAAAAAAGCAGTTTTTTCTTTTTCTGCTTTTTGAAACTGCTTTCGATTTTAGAATAATAATTTTGGTAAAACATAAACAACTGCGAAAGTTGCTACCGCTACTGCAACTAAGAATGTATACCCTTGTTTATTTTCATCAATGTTGCTGATTTTTTGAATTCCATGGTATAAATGACAAAGATATAATACACCAGCTAATAGTAATACCACAAGGAAAGCTTTAGTTGAAATGTATACCGCAATAATAGCCACAATTGTTGTAAGAATAGTTAATGTTGCACAAGTACCTATTAAAGCAAAAGTACGTTTAATACTGATATTTGTTTTAAATAATGGTCCTGCCATAACATAGATCATTAAACCACTAACACCAAAACCAACAAGCATAAATAATGCTACATAAAGTAATACCTTCATAAAGGATACATCGAATAGGGCTCCAAAGCTAAATGAATCTGCTCCTAATAATGAAAGCATCATCGAGATAAAGCCTGGTGCTTCTTCGTTTACTAGATAAACCATTACACCGGTTAATAATGCATTTAATATAATGATAATAATTCCTAATGTAAAATATTTTTCTGCAGAGAATTTTTTGATTGTATCAATTGGTCTTACAATAATTCCTTTAATGATATCGATAAAAGAATTTACATACCAATTAAAGTCAGTTCCTGAAGATGTTGTTCTTTCTGTAGTACTACGTACTTCTTTTGCCTCTGTCGTTTTCTTTTCTTTTTCACAAGAACAGATTTCTCCGTCCTCTAATTTTTTTCCACATTTTGTACAAAATTTTGCCATTTTGTTCACTCCTTACTTTATTTTATTTAATATCTTGAAAAATATGAAACTAAGCCATCTAAACTAGTTAGATGATAACTACCGTCTTGGTAAACATAGCCTAAGGTTATATAGGTATAGTCTTTATCATCATGAGTAGCTAGTTGTTCAGATAAATAGTCTTGGTATTCTACTTGATAATTAAAGTTCGCTTTCACGTTTACATTTAGCACTCCATCTTCAAGCTCAACAGAAGTAATATTAAGTGAAGTAAACTCGATTTGTTTTAAAGTCGTAGTTGCGTTATTTAAACTATCTAATGTATCAGTATATTCCTCTTCTAGACTATCAATGTTTCCACCATCAAATTCATATGTGCTCTTAATATCTGCAAAAGCCTGTTTAGCAATTAATGATTGATAGATAGCTGTAAGAGAATTTTTCGATTCTTCTTCTAAAGTATCTATCGCTTCATCTGATAAGTTAGATAAACTTAATTCTGCTGTATGACTAGAGTAATAACTACTTGGAGTTACTTCTTCGTTGATTTCCATTCCATTTGGTAAAGTAGTTTTCAAATCCATGTTACTCGAAAATACTTGTGGAAGAACATAAGCATCTGTTGTATTATCAGATTTCTTTTCGTCAAGATACTTGTTTTCAATATTAATACCAGCTAGAGTAACTTTAGAATCTTTTGGTACAATGATTGTATAATCTTCGATAATCAAACTATCCATGTTATTTTCGATTGTCCAATTATCAAAAATTAAGTATTTCTTTTCTTTTTCTTTACTTAGATAAAGAACATCCGTCTGCTCTTTGCTGGAACCTTTTTCTGTATAATGTATTTCCACTTTAGCACTAAGCTTGTTATCATCGTAAGTCACATCACCGATAGTGAAATTTTTAATTTTGGTTTCATTTTCTCCGACGACTGTCTCTTTGAAAACTTCTTTGCTAACGAAAGTGGTGTCCCCGTCAATTTCTAAGTAGTCATAGACTTTATCCATGTCGTTATCGACTAAAGCTTCAACGTATTCTTTAGCTACTGTTTTTGGACTAAATTGACTGCCAACAATTTGATAAGCAACAATTAAAGCAACGATGATGATTAAAACTAATATCCAGATAATTTTTGCCTTTTTAGACATTGGTTTTCTTGGAGGCCTAGTTTGAGTATCCCCCGTTTCTTGCACTTCTTCTGGTTTGTGAGCTGTTTTCTTCTCTTTCTTGACTGGAGCTCCACATTCGCCACAGAAAGTTGCATCTTTGTCGAGTTTCGCTCCACACTCACCACAATACATCTTATCAACTCCTTTTCTATTTAAAGATATCATTTTTTGACAAATATGACAAGATATTGTCAACTTTTTTCTATCTTTTTTATTTACAGTATCATGTTGTTTTTTTTATTTTAGCGGTTAAAAGCTTTGTCCCGTCTGGAAATAATGCTACTTCTTTTAATCTATTTTTGGCGTTTCATTAACAAATTCTTTACTGTCGATTAACATTTCGTGTAAAATTTCTTCATCACTATTTAAATAAACTTCTTCTATTCTATCTACACGACATTTTTCGGCTAACATGATGGCTTTGACTTTTTCTACGGTTTCTTCTAAGTCGTCGTTTACTACAACATAATTGTATTTAGTTACTTCATTAATCTCGCGATAAGCGGTTTGGAATCGCTTAATAATCTTTTCTTTTGTCTCGGTTTTGCGATTTTCTAATCTTCTTTTTAATTCTTTCCAAGATGGTGGCATGATGAAGATAAAAATCGCATCGTCGATTAGTTTCTTTATATTATTAGCTCCGTTAATTTCGATTTCTAGAATGACATCTTTTCCTTCTAGACGTTTCTTATTGATAAATTCTTTGGGGGTTCCATAATAGTTACCAACGTAATTATTATATTCTAGGAAGTAGCCTTCTTCTATTTTTTGTTTAAATTCTTCCTCACTAACATAGTAATAATTTACACCTTCTTTCTCACCTGGTCTAATTTTTCTACTTGTCATAGATACGGATAACCAACTATTGGGGTTATCTTTTAATACTTCTTGAATGACTGTTCCTTTTCCAGCGCCACTTGGTCCAGAAATGACAATTAAGCTTCCGATTTCTTTTGACTTAATCACAAAAACTCCTCCTTTGTCTCTTCATTATAATATAATCTTCAAGAAAGTACAATCTTTACTTGAATTGGTCTCTATTCGTTTTTTTCTTTTTTCTTCTTTTCTCATTCATTTAAACTCTTTATCTTTTTACTTCATACCACTTTTCTTTAATCTCTGTATTGAAAAAACGCCAAGTACAACGGATCGTCAAATAAATGGGAAGCGCCATGATGATACCTAAAACGCCGAAGAAATTACTACAAAAAGCGATGGCTAAAATGGTAAGAAGAGGATTAATATTATTAGTTTTCCCATAGATATGAGGAGAAATTAGGTAACTATCGACATTGGAAAAGATGATGACGACGAAAACTGTTTTTAAACATACAATAGGACTTACGGCACTAGCGGTAATAATAGCGATAATATTGGTCAAAATTCCGCCAAAATAAGGAATCGCGGTCGTCACACTGGATAAAACGCCTAACAGTAACCAATTGGGGTGTCCTACTAAATAGAATAAAAGTGAATATTCTACTAATTGAACCATCATGCATAAAGATAAACCATGTAGATAATTACCCATTTCTTGATCTAACTCTCGCAAGTACTCATACCACTTGAGATTTGAAGTCTTAGTTTGTAAGGATTGCTTCACATAATGGCGAATTTTCTCCATATCTAGAAAAAAATAGATGCTTGCAGCCACAATAACCATAAAATCGCCAAAGAAATGAACACTTTTATCCAGTACAGCTAAAGTTCCGCTAGAAATATATTCACCGAATCGCGCAATGACTTGTTCGAGACCACTTAAGATACTCTCCTCTAATGTTCCTAGTTCAAGATGAAACTTTACACTAAGTTGGTTTATTGCTTCACTTAGAAAGCTGGTAAAAGAAATTAGCTGTTCGTAGATTAGAGGGATAGTTAAGGAAAGAAGCCAGATAATGAAAAAAGAAAGGAAAAAAAGTACGAGAACTTTAGCTAGGGCCTTCGGTAGCCCCCACTTCTCTAAGGTTTTCGTGAAAGGATATAGAACATAACTGATCGCAAAGGCCAAAATAAAAGGTAAGAGGATTCTGAAAACTCTAGCCAGTATTCCACCCCAGTATTCAAAAGTGGTGATTCCTAAATAGAAAATCAACATACTAAGGAGGATACTCACTAATTTTTCATTTATCTTACCTTTTTGCAAAACGCCTATCACCTTTCCAAAAGAATCGTTACAGGTCCTTGGTTAGTAAATGATATCTGCATATCAGCGCCAAATATTCCAGTCTCAACAGGGATATATGCAGAGAGTTTCTGATTAAACAGATCGTATAAAGTACTGGCTTGAGTACCGTTTAGGGCTTGAATATAACTTGGACGATTGCCTTTTTTGGTATCAGCATAAAGTGTAAATTGAGAGATGGATAGGATTTTTCCTCCTATATCTAAGATGCTTTTATTCATTACACCATTTTCATCGTCAAAGATTCTTAAATTTAAGATTTTATGTACTAGCCAATGGATGGTCTCTTCGTTATCCCCAGCTGTAAAACCAACTAAGAGAACGAGGCCTTTGTCTATTTCTCCTGTAATTTTCCCGTCCACCGTACATTTGGCATGGCCACTTCGTTGAACAACGACTCGCATTATCTCATCAACCTTTCTACTCTTATTACGTAGGGCAGTTTTCCTAATTCAATAAATATTTTCTCTAAATGTTCTAAGTTTCGTACGTATAGGTCTGCTTCATAGACGGTATCATCACCACGAGCCATTGTCGCAAAGCGATCGATATGGATATCGAACATACTTAATTTTTGTAACATCTCGAGTAATTTATTTTCTCTAGTATTCGAGTGAATTAAAATCGTCGTTAGATATTTTTCGGTTGTTGTTTTATTCCATTCGACAGGAACTGTTCTGTTTTCTAATAGTTCTAAGTTATGACAATTACTTCGGTGGACACTGATTCCATTTCCTTTCGTAATATATCCTATGATTTCATCTTGCGGAATAGGATTACAACAAGCCGCTAAATTTACTTTTACTTTATCGACACCGGCGACAACAATATCTGTATCACTAGATTTTACGATTGGCTTTTTAATTTTTTCTTTCGGTTCTTCTTTCTTATAAATGACGTTTACTACTGTGCTGGCAGCATGTTTTCCGTTTCCAATCTCTAAATATAATTCTTCTAGATCATGACTTGGAATTTTTAAAGTATCCAAAATAATGTTAATATTTTCTTTACTCAAAAATTCTTGGAAAGAAATCTTTCGTTTACGTAGTTCTTTTTCTAAGGCTTCTTTTCCACGATCAATATAGATTTCTTTTTCACTTTTGGCAAAGAAAGCACGAATCTTGTTTTTTGTTTGTGTACATTTCGCAATATTTAGCCATTCTTTGGAAGGCCCACTTGAATTTTTAGAAGTATTAATCTTGACGATATCGTTATTTTGTAACTCGTAGTCTAAAGGCACAATACTGTTATTCACGATTGCCCCAACCATCTGTTCGCCGACTTGGGTATGTACTTTATAGGCAAAATCGATAGGCGTTGCACCTTTAGGGAGTTCAAAAATATCGCCTTTTGGTGTAAAACAATAGATATTATTGTTTAAGACCTCGTCTTTGACACTGTTGACGAATTCTTCGCTACTCATTTTTTCTTCGTTTAATTCAACGATTGATTTAAAGAATTGTAATTTTTGCTCGGTCGTCGTCTGCATTAAAGCACTCGCATCTTTTTGTTCTTTATAAGCCCAGTGGGAAGCAACTCCATTTTCGGCTACTTCATCCATCTCGTATGTTCTTATTTGAATTTCAAACAGATACCCATCAATCCCAAAGACTGTAGTATGAAGAGACTGATACATATTCGGTTTAGGCATAGCGATATAGTCTTTAAAACGCTTAGGAATCGGCTTAAATTTCGAGTGAATAATTCCTAAGGTTAGATAACATTCTTGTTCTGTTCCTACTAAGATACGAATAGCGAGTAGATCATAGATATCGGAGAATTTTCTTCCTTTGTTTAGTTTGTTGTAAATGCTGTAGATACTTTTCGCTCGCCCTTTAATCTCGTGAGGAATATTATGATCTGTTAATAAATTGGTAACGTATTTCATCATTTCGTTGACGGTACGTTCACGTTCTACTTTGGTTTTATTTAACTTTTCGGCAATATCGTAAAAAACATCTGGTTTTAAATACCGTAGAGCCAAGTCTTCTAGTTCACTTTTGATTTTATGAATACCCAAATGGTCTCCAATTGGCGCTAGGATTTCTAATGTTTCTTTGGCAATCTTTTTCTGTTTTTCTTCTGGAAGTGCCCAAAGTGTTCTCATGTTATGTAACCGATCGGCAAGTTTTACGATAATGACTCGTACATCTTCACTCATACCAACAATAATTTTTTTATAATAGTCGATTAAATATTCGTTTTCCGTAGAAAAATGAATACGTCCCAACTTAGAAACTCCGTAAACTAGTTTTCCTACTACTTTCCCAAACTTTTCGTCGATTTCTTCTTTATCACAGTCACAATCCTCGATCACATCATGTAAAAGTCCCGCAATTAGGGTTGGCGTATCAGCATAAATCGTCGTTAAAATAATCGCTACATTTAGCGGGTGAACAATATACTCTTCCCCACTTTTACGAAATTGCCCTTTATGCATTTTCTCTGCGAAATAGTAAGCTTCTCTTATTTTTTGAAGATTTTCTTCTTCTAAGATATAAACACTTGCCATTTCGATTAAATCATTTAACGTATATACTTTTTTCTCAGACATTGTATCACACCCTATCTTTTTATCTTATTGCTTTTCTAACAGATATTTTGTAATTTCCTCACGCGTTACTTCTAAAATATCATGTACCATTTTCGCAAGCGTCAACCCGGTTTGGTACTTCCATTTTTCGTTTTTTAAATAGTTCCATACCGTATATTCGGTTAGATTCGCTAGTGATAATTCTCGTACTTTCATTCTTAAAGCCGGTAATATCCGTTGGTAGAGTTCTGCTTCACTATTAAATTGTATTTTCATGATGCCTAATCACCTAACTTTTATTATATATGAAAATGCGGGGTTGAAACAAGTTTTTAGCGAGATTTTTAATAAATTCTAAATTGCTTCATAAGTTTTAATAGAGAGGGAAATATGAACAAAGAAAAGTTTATCAAGACAACAATCATCTTAATTATTGGGGGAGCAATCACTAAAATTTTAGGCATGGTCATCAAGATTATTATGACTAGGTTAATCGGTTTAGAAGGACTTGGCCTTTACTATTTGATTTTCCCTACTTTTTCTCTTTTTATGAGCCTATCTCAGTTAAGTTTACCAGTCGCAATTTCTAAATTGGTCAGTGAAGAGAAACACAATAATAAAAAAATTATCGCTTCGTCCTTGCCTATCATCTTTATTACCAATACGATATTAATGTTGGTAATTGTTTTTTGTTCCCCTTATATTGCTAGTTATCTCTTACGGGATGATCGTTGTTATTTACCGATACTGGCAATTGCTTTAGTTTTGCCATTTGAAGCCATTTCTAATATGTTACGAGGATACTTTTTTGGTAAACAACGAATGTTTCCTCATGTTGTTAGTCACGTAATTGAACAACTTGTTCGCCTTGCTCTCATTATTTTTGTCATTCCGGATTTGGTTCAGCAAAATGTCATTTATGCCGTTAGTTTTTTGATTCTCATTAACTTGGTTAGCGAATTAGTCAGTATCTTTGTTCTTTTGTTCTTTTTACCTAGAAATGTCAAGATCCATCGTCATGATTTTGTGCCAGATAGAAAAGAAGTTCGAAATATCTTAGGGATTTCTTTACCGACGACGGGTAGTCGCTTAGTCGGAAATATCGGCTATTTTTTAGAACCGATTATCATTACTTTTGTTTTAACTACACTAGGTTACTCTAATCCATTTATCACTCAAGAATATGCGATTGTCTCAGGTTTCGTCATGCCCCTACTTTTGTTACCTAGTTTCTTTACTAATGCGATTTCTAATGCATTAATCCCTGTAATTTCTAAAAGTTATAGTAATCATGAATATGGATATACGAAGAGAAAATTAAAACAAGGTATTCTTTTTTCTTTGGTCATTGGCATTCCTGCTACCTTGTTATTTTTCTTCTTTCCTGAATTTTCTCTTCACTTGATTTATCATACAGAAGAAGGAGTCTCTTACATGCGCTTTTTAGCTCCAGTCTTTATCCTTCATTATTTAGAAACACCATTTTCTGCCGCATTACAGGCAATGGGTAAAGCGAAAGAAACTTTTCAAATTTCTATTTGTATGGTTATTGTCCGTACAGTTAGCTTGTTTTTACTCTTATTTCTTCGTATCGGTATGTGGGGCTTTGTCTTATCCCTTACCCTCAGTATTCTTTATTCTACTTATGCCCACTTGAAGTATCTACGGCGTTATCTATAAAATCAATCACGTCGCATTGATTTCATAATTCGACCATATCTTTTTCTTTCATAGCGATTTAACTCTATTTCTCCCTGATTCGCTAACACTTTCTGAAAAGAGCCTTTTTTGAATTTGTTTTCTAGACGAGATAATACACACTCTAAAAATAAAGGTTCCATTTTGCCCAACATAGCATTTAAATAATCCGTGTCTAAATATTTCTGATTGGTCTTCCAATAATATTCCTTTGCTATCACTGAACAGTCCGTATTTTGCTTTAGTGACTGTTTTATCGCCTCTATTCGAGCTAAAAATTCATCAATTGCTTCAAAATCTAAAACGCCATTTATACTTTTGTGTTCTAACAAAATCTCCGTTAATTGGTTAGAGGGAACCAGAACAAGCCGAGAGTAAATTTCTTTAAAAAGCAAAACACAATCATTAGGAGAAAAAGGTTTATTCTTCATGATAAAATGATAATCACCAGGCACTGGAAAATACTTAGTTTCAAACAAATGACTACTTAACACTCGATCGTAGTATCTAGTAAATATTTTTGCTTCTTCGTCAGAAAGTGAAAAGAATGATACTAAAGTTGCATAATTTGCCCGCAAAAATTTTTCATCTAAAACAGTTATACTATTTCGAACTGTTTCATAATTTTTTCTATTCCATTCACCATTAATTACTTTTTCTCGCATCGCAGTATATAGTGCAATGACTATCTCTTTATTTTTTTCATCCGTTTTTATCTTTTCAATCGGCGAGAACGGATTAAGTGGGATACTAACACAAAAGTTTTTAATAAAACTGTTTTCCATAATTCTTTTCTCCTTTTCGCTTATTTGCTATTTTAACAAATCTCTTTCTTTTTTTCAAGAAAAAGAAGAATTCATAGTACTATTCTTGATGGTTCTAACCAATGAATTTCTTATTTCTCAATAAAAATTTTTCTAGTGACAAAATTCCAAACCATAACGATGGCAGTGGCAACTATTTTGGTTAACATGTAATAGATGTGTAAGAGGTCGGATCCCACATACATGACCACTTGATTGATGCCTAAACCAATGACACTTAAAATTACAAAGATAGTAATTTCTTTTGCGGTTTGTTTTTTGGTAACATCGAATACCCATTTGATACTTAATATATAGTTAAAGATCAAAGATACGGTAAATGAAATTACTGAGGAAATTAAATAATGAATACCGACAAATTCGGTTAATACATATAGAAGTCCATAGTCGATCAAGAAGGCGAGTCCTCCGACTACGCCAAATTTTAGAATTTGATCGATTAATTTTTTGTGTTTCTTAATTTGTCTTTTTATCATTTTGTATCACCTGATTTAAATATAATTCGTATAGTTGGCGATGTTTTTTGACAATTACACTTAAGATCACGCCAGATATCCAAAGTAGTAGCGCAATCACTAAGGAAATTCCTGCTACAATTAAGCTTGGGAATCGTGGCACTAGTCCTGTTTCGAAGTACTCAAGGAAAACGGGAGCACCTAGGATTAAAGAAATAAGTAAAAACAAAGTGGCAATCAATCCGAAGAACATACCAGGCTTGTACTCTTTAAATAGTGTCGCAATCGTCTTTAGTACTTTAAACCCATCTTTATAGGTATTTAGTTTAGATACACTTCCTGCTGGACGATCACGATAGTTAACAGGAATTTCTACTAGTTTGAAGTTTTTATCTACCGCATGAATAGTCATTTCTGTCTCTATTTCAAATCCTTTAGATAAAACAGGAAATCCTTTAACAAATTCATAACTAAAGGCGCGATATCCGGTCATGATATCTTTAATTTCATTATGGAACAGTTTATTGATGGAAAAACGAACGATACGATTTCCAAAATTGTGGAAGGGACGTTTATTCTCAGTAAAGTAGGTTGAGGATAAGCGATCTCCAATTACCATATCGGCTTTACCAGATAATACTAGCTCACACATTTCTTTAGCATTTTCAGCTGGATAAGTATCGTCACCATCGATCATTAGATAACAATCCGCATCGATTTCTCTAAACATCGTTCGAATCACATTTCCTTTACCTTGACGATATTCATGGCGAACTACTGCGCCTGCTTTTTGAGCAATTGATGCGGTTTCATCACGAGAATTATTATCGTAGACATAAATCGTCGCATCAGGTAATACTTGTTTGTAATCTTTAATTACTTTTTCAATCGTTTGGGCCTCATTATAACATGGGATTAAGACCGCTATTTTTCTTTTTTCTTTAGACATGATTTTTTCCTTCTTTCCATACTTTTAACATGAGTAAAACCAAAGCTGGCATCACAAATACATAAGGCATCGCATATCGGAAATATGTATTGACCGGAGATGCGATACAGACCAAAAGAGATACGAGTAAAGGACTTAATACAATGATATATTTTTTCATTTTCCTATCGATGAAATAACAGATCATAAGAAACATCAACCAACTACTAAGTCCAACATTGGCGAGTAATCCTAAAACCGGAATATAAGGAAAACTTACGCCAAAGGAAGATAAAACTTGGCGAAGAGGTCCTAAACTATTGTAGTGATAGTCGACGAGATCATTTTGGGTGATTCTATCATCGTATTTATAATACACATACCACTTGGTTGAATTCGGATAGAAATAGCCATATACATTGTTCATCGTTGCTTGAATATAAGTATCAGGATGTTTGATTAGACCTTGAAGCCAATAGTGGAAATACTGAGATAGTTCTTCATCCGTTGTATTTTTATTGTACATATTCTTTACTGGGTCAGCCTTTTCTGGATCATATCGTTCGGCTAAATCATCATAACCTAAGATTTTATCGTATAGTTCTTTTTCCTCTTCTTTAATTTCATCACCGTGTTCTTTCACGTAACGAGCTGTTTGTTGAAAAGGAAGCGATAATACTTCGCGAATACTTCCTTCACTAATCCCAAGAGCAGGAATCAACACTTTAGAATAGGTTTGGGTGATCGCTAAGAAAAGAATAAACACAGCAGCTAAGCGTCCCCTACTCTTTTTGTTGGTAAAAATAAGAAATGGTAAGGATAAAACAACCACGTAAAGGCCATTATTTCTAAATAAAGTAATCAAAGTAATGACAAGTAGTAACCATAATGCATATTTTAACGATATCTTTTTATCTTGTTTAAAGTGAATTAGATCGAAAAGAATAAGGACATATAAGATAATAAAGGCGGTATAATAAGTATCTTTTACTCCCGACATCGCATAAAGAGGAAACATCGGAACAAGAGCATAAATAGCGAGTAAAATTAAGCGATATTTATTAGGAATTCCTACTTTTTTTGTATAGCTAATCGTATAAGCAAACACGCTAGCTAACGTTAAAGTTTGTAGTAAGGAATAAAGAAATAAGCCAAAATTATCATTCAATATCATTCTTCCTAGTTGAATACAACCTCCAAGTAAAGCTGTGTGTATAACTGGATGATGGGTGGTCATATTCACATTAGGATCCAGTTGAATGACCCAATCAATATATTTGGTGTGTTCATTAAAATATTGTTTGATTTGAAACGAAGGGTCAGGGGACAAGATAATCGGATAAAAAGCGATGATATAAATTAGCCAACAAAGAAGTAAAATCACTAAGCTAGTAAGAAAAGGATGACGTTCAAATAAATCTAAAAAGCGACGAATATATTTATTTTTTACTTTTTTTAATGGGGTTAATGCATAGTTTTCTAGTTTTACCGCTAAGAAACTAAGAATACTTTTAAAAAGGAAGAAATAACCTATCGCCATGAAAATAGATAGGATAAATAACAGTAAATTACCGAAAACCAGATCCCATGAATCTATTAATAAATAGCTTTTTCCAAAAATCATGAAAAAGGATAAAATTATCGCTAGGATAGTTTCGCTTCTAGTTGTCTTTTGGTGATACTGATGATGGTACCACCCAACTAATAAGAAGAAAACGAAGGTGACCACAAATAAATCTTGTGTAAAAATATTAGACGAAGAGATTTGACTCTTATAAATTCCTTCTATATTTAAGAAGAAAGCACTGCTTGTACATAAAGTGATCAATAGTATTTCTAATTTCTTTTTCATTCTAGTACTCCTTGTTTTTTATTCCATAATCTGAAAATGATTACCTGAATCTAGATAGAGGATTCCTTTTTGGCCTCCTATTTTTTCTAAGACATCTTCATAGTAATTTAATTGCGTAAATTTCGTTAACGTTAAATAAACATAATTTCCATCCGTCATATATAAAAGAAAGCGATCTTTATCCTGTTCGTTAGGATCATAAGTGATTTCTGATATTTGGGTACGAACACTTGCTTTTAACTTGTTCATTCCAGAGACAAAAGCATCATATTTATTACTAGGCACATAATTGAGTAAGAGCGAAACGGAATAAGCACTATCTTCATCGTCGACTTCTGTTTGATCGTCCAATACTAGTTTTCCATTATCTTGCTTACGGAATAAGATTTCGTGTTCTTTAACTGTAATCGTCACTTTTCCAAAGAAACCTTTTTGAATTTTAACATCGGCAATTAAAGGATTTTTTTCGATGCCCTTTTTCATTTTTTTAGAGCTTGTCAGTAAAAAAGATGGATAATCCTCGATTCCAGCTAGCTCGATTAGTTGTTGATCAGATAACACTTGATTCCCAACTAAGTAGATATTTTTGATAGGAATTAAACTGATGTATTTTCCTAGAAGAACAAGAATAATGAGCGCAATTATCACTATCATGATGGGTAAAAGTTTAAGTTTTATTTTTTTCTTTACTTTTTTTTCACTTTTTCCGGTTGAATTTGTCGTTTTATGATTTTCGATTGGTTTTTTTCCTATATTCTTTTTTCCTTGACCCTTTTTTTCTTTCTTTTTCATTTTTTTCTCCATCTTATTCCCAATTTTTAAATTCTTGTTCTACTTTTAAATCGATTTTATATTTGTCATGTACTTCTTCTTGAATAAATTCGATTAAATCTTTGATATCCTCGGCACTAGCATCCTGGTAATTGATAATAAAGTTAGCGTGTTTATCACTAATTTTAGCTCCACCCTTCATTAATCCTTTATAGCCTAAATCTTCGATTAATTTACCGGCAAACTGTCCTTCTGGATTACGAAAGACACTTCCTGCGGAAGGATATTCTAATGGTTGAGACTCTATTCGTCTTTTTTTCCGTTCTTTGACTAATTCTTCGATTTCTTCTTTATTGCCCGGTTTCAATTTCATCGTTACTTCGAGACAAATATAGCCAGGATGTTCTTTAAGGAAGGATGTTCGATAATGGAAATTGAGCTCCTTATTGACCATTTGAATCACTCGAAGTTTCGGTGTTAGTACTTTTACTTGGGTAACTACATATCCCATATCACTTTTATACGCACCAGCATTCATGTAGACAGCTCCCCCTACACTTCCTGGAATACCGGTTGCGAATTCTAAGCCAGATAGTGATTTTCGAATACTTTGATAAGCGACTTTCATTAGGGAAGCTCCAGCTCCTGCCACGATCTTATTGTTTTCAATTCGAATATCGTTAAATTCATCCAGTTTAATGATTACTCCCTCATAAGGACGGTCACTAAATAATACGTTAGAGCCATTTCCTAATACCATATAAGGTACATCTAGGGCTTGTAGTTTACGGATCAACTGAACTAGCTTTTCAGTATCCGTAGGAAATACCATAATTCTCGCTATTCCCCCTACTTTATACGTTGTATAGTTCTTTAAGGATACATCCGTTAATACTTTACCATAATTTTCTTTTTTTAATTCTTTTGCTAATTCTTCCATGTCTATTCTCCGTCGTCTATTAATTTTCTTAGTACTTGGTAGATTTTCGTCGCACTGTCTGTTACCGCTAAAGATCGCGCATTCTGTTTTAATTCTTGATATTTCTTTTTATCTTTAAGGGTATCATCGATTAAATCTACTAATTTTTGTTTATCATAA
Source organism: uncultured Bacilli bacterium (assembly GCA_944350365.1). GTDB lineage: Bacteria > Bacillota_I > Bacilli_A > RF39 > UBA660 > Alloscybalousia. The sequence goes on along the minus strand of CALVOU010000019.1, from coordinate 8,152 downwards.
TCTTTTTCTTCCAAGATTAAAGCGGCCTTCTTGTTGGCTAAGGCTTGTGCATTCTTTAATTGATGATTGTGTGTAACATAAGGGCTAGGAATCAAAATACTAGGGATTCCTAAAGCGGTTATTTCTGCGATTGTCGATGCGCCTGCTCGTGATACTATTAAATCAGTTTTATGAAGAACGCTCAACATATTATTTAAATATGGCATAATTTTAACATTATTTGACACTTTTACTGATTTATAGGTTTCGTAATAATTCTGTCCGGTTACAAAAATAACTTCATAAGGTTTATCTTTAAATAGGTTAAGAGTCTCTTTCAGTTTTTGATTCATCGTAGTTGAACCTAAAGAACCCATGACGATCAAAACGAGCGGTTTAGCATCACTTAGGCCTAAACTTTTCTTATCGACTGGGTGACTAGATAATACTTCTTCGCTACGAGGATTTCCAGAAAAGAAAACTTTGTTTTTAGGAAAATACTTGGTAGTTTCTGGTAAGGAAACCCCTATTTTATCGGCATAACGGGATAAAAAACGATTGGATACACCAGGAATAGAATTTTGTTCATGAATGAAAGTTTTGTAGCCTAGTTTTTTTGCACTCGAAATGACTGGTGTTGTTACATAGCCTCCTATGCCTAAGACAACATCTGGGTTAAATTCCTTTATTTTTTTCTTGACTAAGGAAACACTTTTCTTATATTCCTTCCACACTTCGATATTCCGCCATGGCCTTTTTCTATCTAAACCAGAAAGCTTTATTCCAAAATAAGGAATCCCCGCTTCCGGAATAATTTTATGTTCCATACGATCGGTTGTTCCAATATATAAAATTTCACTATTCGGTTCTTTTTCTTTGATTTTATGAATAATCGCTAATGCGGGATAAATATGTCCCCCGGTTCCCCCAGCACTGACAATGGCTCTCATCATATCACATCCTATATTTGATTATACCATAATTATATGATTTTCATGATACGATTTTTCACTTGTTTCTCTAAAGAAAAGGCAAAATGAAGATCAAAGACTAACTTTCGCTTCCCTTTTCATTTTTTATCTCTTTATACATAAAATCATTCTCCGTTTTCTCTTCAAATGTTTACAATAATCAAACTTATACGAAAAATATAACATATTCTCCTTTATTTGTCATTATTCCTATTCAAAAGGTCTTATTGCGAATAAAACTAATTATTTTATTGAATGGATACTAAAAAGTTCATCTTAAGACTTGACATAAAGAGAATTATTGTGTTATTATTGTAGCGTTAGTTAAATTTATGTGTTAATATTATAGTGAGAAGTACCCTATTTTTATTAGTGTACTTTTTTATTTTTCAGAGTATCAAATCAAACAATTATTTATATCGACATTTATAAATTTATCATGAATAAAAATTAAGAAAGAGGTGTAGTAACTAACCATGAGAAAAACTAACGAAGATAGCTACTCCCGTTTACGGGAAGTAAGTGAATTAGAACTATTTTTTCAATTAGAACAAATGAAAGCAAGTAATCTATCTGAAAGCAAAGAAAAAGATGCGATTATCCATGAAGTACAAAGCCGTTATTCTAATATTGATCTTAATGCTTGGGTATTAAACTGGAAAAATTATCTTGAAACGTTAAGTGATGCTGCATTTAATCAACTAGCTTTATGTCGTAAGCAAAACTTACCACTAGATTTATTTATTCCTGAACGTAGTTGGCAGTTCTATAGTATTTTGGATGAGGTGGAAATTCCTATGAGTGAGCGTGATCATGTTCAAGAATTAGAAAGTAAGATAAGTGAGTTAGATGAAGTTGATTTATTCTTTTTAACCCATTATTTTTCTAAAGCAATTGGCGAAAAGATGGAAGATTATCAAAATTCTTCTAAGCGATTACAAAAAGCATTACGTAATTTTAATGACCCATTAGGAGCTGAAAGCAAAGAAGATTTTCAAACGAAAACAGAAGCCATTAAAAAGAAATATGAAGATTTTGACCAATTAGTTACAAGAAATCATAAGGTAGTTGATCGTAACTACTCAGTAATTTCTGGAATGCAAATTGAGAAAATTAAAGCTTGTTATCTAGATCAAATTAAACAAACCGAAATCATTAATCAATTATGGATTCCCCTTAATCGTTGTTTGTTAGAAGCAAGACGTTTTGGAGTTCCTGTGCAGGTGAAAGATCGTGTAACTGGAGAATTTAGTATTTTAGATGATACTGTTTACGATCAAGAAACTCTTCAAAATAAAGTCGCTCTTACTGATGAAGACAGCAATGTTCTCCTTTGGTACAACAAATGGCGTGAATACTTTCTTCATACGGATTTCACTACTAACCAAGAAATTGATAGAATCGCTATGAATCAATTACATTTAGATCATGATTACTTGCAAAGTGAAGAAGTAAAACAGAAAAAATTAGTATCTTAAAAGCATTAGCTCGAAATAAGCTAATGCTTTTTGTTTACGTTATTGATGATTGTGAAGCTAAAAAGATTAAAACGGATTACTCAATTGGCGCATAGGTAGTGGCCAGGCATTCTGCAATGTAAATACCATCCATTGAAGCTGTTGTGATCCCACCGGCATACCCTGCTCCTTCTCCACAAGGATAGATACCTTCTATTGAAGAATTTCCCGTTAAACTATCGCGATTTATTCTTACCGGAGAAGATGTTCTGCTTTCAATTCCCGCTAGAATCATATCACGACAAGCAAATCCTTTTATTTTGTGATCAAAAGTGGTTATTCCTTCCTTTAGTGCTTCATTAATAGATTCTGGAAAGAGTAAATTCAAATTCGCGAACTGATATTTTCCTTTCATGACTGGAGTAATGGTTCCTAGTTCTTTGGTCTCTTTATTTTCTAAATAATCTTTCCATAATTGAATTGGAATCTTTCCGTTTCCTAATTGGTAGGCTTTTTCTTCTAACCGTCTTTGAAATTCGATACCAGCTAATGGATCATGACCAAAATCATCTGGACTAATACTGGTGACTACGGCACTGTTGGCGTTTTCAGTATCTCTTTTATGATTACTCATTCCGTTTACCACTAAACGTTTATTTTCACTAGAAGCATTGATGACATAGCCACCTGGGCACATACAAAATGTATAGACACTTCGGCTTTTTGACGTTGTTGCGGTTAATTTATAATTGGCCGGAGGAAGAGAAACGGCTGGAGCCCCATATTGTGCTAAGTCGATCATTTTTTGAGGATGCTGTACTCGTAAACCGACCGCGAATGGTTTTGCTTCCATTTCCAGTTGGTGGTCATGCAACATCTGGAACGTATCTCTAGCACTGTGTCCGGTCGCTAAAATTAAGTGACTACAAGGAATTATTGTTTGGTGATTCACTTCGATTGCCTGCAGAGCATGGTCTGAAACGACGATATCGGTTAATTTAGATCGATACTGGATTTCACCACCCATAGCGATAATTTTATTTCGCATATTTGTCATTACTGTACGCAATAAATCTGTTCCGATATGAGGATTTTTTTCATATAAAATTTCTGATGGAGCGCCGCAAGATACGAGAATTTCAAATACTTTTTGTCCTCGTCCCATTTTATCTTTTACTAAGGTATTCAGTTTTCCATCTGAGAAAGTTCCCGCTCCTCCTTCACCGAATTGAACGTTAGACTCTGGATCGAGGATACCTTCTTCCCAAAATTTTTCTACTACTTCTACTCTTTTTTCGATTGGATCGCCTCGTTCGATAATCAATGGCGAGTAATGATATTCGGCTAATAAATAGGCGGCAAACAGACCAGCTGGTCCACTTCCCACGATAATAGGGCGTGTCTTTAATTTCTTATTTCCAGATGAGGGAAACTGGTACTTCTTATCGGGACTACGAAAAAGTTGATTGGATGAATATTGATGAAGAATACTTTTCTCCTTTACCACTTCAACATCTACTTCGTACACATAATGTAGATTGTTTTTATCTCTCGCATCTAACGATTTTTTTACGATGGAAATCGTTTGAATATCTTTATCCGTAAGTCGATACTTCTTTTGTAGCTGTTTTTTTATCCCCGACATTTCCTCTTCTTGTAGTGGTACTTTTATCTCTCTTATTCTAATCATTAATCATTTCCTACTTTCTTTCCTACTAGTATTCCAGATAAAAAGGCAAATCCTAAATTATAGCCTCCGCAGTCTCCATTTACATCGAGGACTTCCCCAACGAAATACAAGTTTTTTTGGTACTTAGATTCTAGTGTTTCAAGATGAACTTCCGTTAAAGGTACTCCACCACTACACACTTGGGATTGATCAAAAGAGTTAGTACCTACTATTTCCACTACGTGACAAAATAAGAAACCACTAACCGTATCCTTTTCTTGTTGAGTAAGAGTGTGCCATTTCTTTTTGAAGTCCACTTTATAATGATTAAATAAAACGTGAACTAATTTATAAGGTAATATCGTCTCTAGTAATTCTTCTAATGTTCGGTTTGGAAAAAGACAAGCTCGGTTTTCTAAATATGTTTCTACTTCTTGTTTAGTGGAAAGCCAAGGAAGAAAATGAATCGCCACTTCAACTTTATCTCCAGTTGCTAAACTTCGTGCTAGTTTACTACTGATATTTAAGGTACATATCCCACTAATTCCGTATTCCGTTAATTGTAACTCTCCACTTTCTTCTTGAATTACTTTTCCATTTACCAAAGACTCAAGTCGGGCTTCACAACGGATTCCTTTCCAATCTTTTAAATCGCTTTCTTTCATTTTTAATTGAACTAGTGCAGGCATTACCGGAACAATATGATGACCAAAAGACTTCGCTATTTTGTAACCCATTCCATCTGATCCAGTTTTTGGATACGCCATAGAGCCAGTTGCGACAATTAAACTATCTCCTGTTATCTTTTCCTTCATTGGATTGACAATAAATTGATTATCTTGAACAATCACATCTTCTACGAATAAATTCGTTAACATATTTACTCCCTGATCAATAGCACTTAAATAAAGAGACTCCACCATACTAGATGCTTGATTAGAGAAAGGATAGTAATAACCATTCTTTATTCGGGGTATAATACCAATAGAGTCAAAAAAATCAAGTACCGCTTGCTGTCTAGTACTAGTAATTAACTCGGGAAGTAATTCTTCCGTAGTTGAATGATAGTGAGTAATCGCCTGATCTTGATTCCAATAATTACATTTCCCATTTCCTGTTAATAGAAGTTTTTTTAACGGACGATCATTTCTTTCTAAAATCCAAACTTCATGATTGTTTTTTCTTAAAGTTATCGCTGCAGTTAAACCGGCAACTCCCCCACCGATAATTAGTACTTTTTTCTTCATCTGTCTCATCCCTTCTTGTTTGATTATACCATATTCTTCTCTTCTTTACTTGTCTTTTTCATTCATTCAACTAGGATTCAACGAGAATTAAACTCTAACGTATAAACAATAGAATCTATCATATACTGAAATAGGAGCTCATGGAGTGTAAAATTTTGTATAATTTTTTAATATTCAAAAACGATTATTTTGTTTATGTAGTATAATTAATTATCAGAAATAGGAGTGATACTATGTTAATGTTAACCAAATCCATGTTCGCGATCATGATTGGTTTTTTGGGTGCCGTAATTCTCGGTTTATTCTTAGTACCCGCTTTGAAGCGATGGAAAGTAGGACAACGAATTAGTGTTTTTGTCGGAGAGAACCATCGTAAAAAAGAAGGTACGCCGACGATGGGTGGTTTTATCTTTATCATTCCGACACTCCTTGCTACTTTATTTTTGCTGGCAACCAATCGGATGAGCTATACTTCTAATTTGGGTATTGTATTAGTCGTCTTTATTGGTTATGCGATTATCGGTTTTCTAGATGACTACTTGAGTATCAAGAAAAAAGGTAACGAAGGACTGACGGAGTTTCAAAAACTGGTTGCTCAGATTATTATTGCCTTAATCTTTTTCTATATGTATATGAAGAATGGTGGCCAAACCGCTCTGGTGGTTTCTACTTTAGGTATTCATATCGAAATGGGTTGGGTATATGGTTTGTTTATTCTTTTCATCTTGGTCGGTGCCTCCAACGCTGTCAATCTAACGGATGGTTTAGACGGACTGGCGGGGGGCTTATCGGCAGTTGCCTTTATCGCTTTCAGTTTAATTAGTATGGTAGTTGGTTTTGAAGATATGGGAATTTTTACTTTTATCTTGACTGGCGCTCTACTAGGATTTCTAGTTTATAATACTCATCCTGCTAAAATATTCATGGGAGATACTGGAAGCTTGGCATTAGGTGGCGTTATGGGAGCAATCGCCATTTTAACTCATCGAGAACTTACTTTAGCGGTTGTAGCTGGCGTATTTATCGCTGAGACATTAGCTGATATCTTACAAGTATTTTGGATTACCGTATTTAAGAAAAAGTTATTCTTGATGGCTCCCCTTCATCACCACTTCGAAAAACTCGGTTGGGAAGAAAGAGATATCGTCAAATTATTCTGGGTAGTCGGATTAATTCTCGCGATGGCAGGAATATTCTTCGGTGTTTGGCTATAAATAAAGGAGATTCGTGATAAAATGAAGAAAAAACATTTTGATTTTGTTCTTTTTATCGCTGTATTACTTTTAATATTATTTGGACTTATAATGATCTATTCTGCTTCTTCTATCTGGGCAGAATATAAGTTTCACGATAGCTTTAAATATGTGAAACAACAAGCATTATTTATCGGAATAGGCATCTTTCTACTGATTACAGTATCAAAAATTGATTATACGCTCTATTATAAAAAGACAAATCCAATCTTGCTGGTTTGTCTTTTTCTATTAGTGCTTGTCCTAATTCCTGGAATTGGGAGTGTGAGAAATGGTAGTCAGAGTTGGTTTGGGATTGGATCGTTTGGGATACAACCTAGTGAATTTGCGAAACTTGGACTGATTATCTTTACCGCTAAATATCTTGCGGATAACCAGAAATATTTACGGGATTTTAAGAGGGGAGTCATTCCTATTCTTCTTGTATTGTTTCTGGTGTTTGGACTTATTATGCTACAGCCAGACTTCGGAACCGGAATGATTATCGTCGTTAGTATCTTGGCTATGTTGTTTGTCGCTGGAGTCAATATGAAATTCTTTTTGGGACTTGGTGCGGTAGGTGTTGTTGGGATTATTGTTTTAATTGCGATTGCGCCTTATCGAATGGATCGGATTACTTCGTTTTTAAATCCGTGGAGTGATCCTTTAGGAACTGGATTTCAGATTATTCAAAGCCTATATGCAATAGGACCTGGTGGATTGTTGGGGCAAGGTTTCCTTAACTCTAGGCAAAAACAATTCTACTTACCGGAACCCCAAACGGACTTTATTTTTTCTATTATTAGTGAAGAATTTGGCGTTTTAGGTGTCGTCATTGTAGCGGGATTATTTCTGATTGTCTTATGGCGAGGCATCGATATTGCGTTAAAGACAGAGAATCCGTTTGGGAAATATTTGGCTTTTGGAATGATGTTTCAAATCATGATTCAAACGGTAATGAATCTGATGGTCGTTATCGGGTTAATTCCCGTTACTGGTGTTACTCTCCCCTTCTTATCTTATGGAGGAAGTAGTTTATTGATCAGTTTGATTAGTATTGGGATACTGTTAAATATTTCTAGGAAAAGAAATTAGTATGTAGAACAAAATGAAAAATAAATTTTTCATGTCCCAGTCGTTACCTCCTGGGTTTTCTGCTTCATCGATAAAGTAATCTTTATTCTCCACAGACTTAACATTCGGTAGTCGCTACCGTAGTTTTTTGTTCTTATTTTATCTGTATTTTTTTCTCGACTATATTAACTCTTTTACATATTTCTTTATTCCCTCAAATAATATATTTTGACTAGCATTAATATCTCTATCATGGACACTTCCACATTCTGGACATACCCAGTTTCTAACTGATAATTCTTTTACTTTCTCATTCTTATATCCACATTTACTACACTCTTGACTACTTGGATAATAACTGTCTATCTGTATATATCGTTTTCCATAATAGTTAGCTTTATATTCTAATATACGACATATCTCAGATAAACAAACATCAGTTAGATATTTAGAGAACTTCTTTTCTTCAATCATCTCTTTTACCTTTAATGTTTCACTTACCACAATATCATTTTCTAATACT
>CALVOU010000018.1 GCA_944350365.1 uncultured Bacilli bacterium | reverse complement strand
CTCTCCTTTACATGTATTCATTATAACGAAAAATGAAAAAAATGACAATTCTTTCTTTGATTATCGATAGGGAATTTCTTTTTTTTTTAAGGGATTTATGCTATGATAATAAATAGATAGGATAAGGTGAGGATATGGCTAGTCGAATGGAACGTTATACCAATAATCAAGATAATCGTCCTACTAGTAGATTGGAAAAAAACAAAAAAGTTTATGAAGACTTATATACTAATGTTGGTTATACACAATTTACTAACTTGGATTCCAATGTGGTCGATTTAACTTCTTCAATATCTTCTGATGAACAAAAGGGACGTCGTGAACAATATCAGAGGAGTAGGGAGTTTTCGCCTTTTGTATCAGAAAAAAGTTCAGATATTTCTAAAGGTAATTATTCTTATTTTGAATCTGAATTAGAAACAGAGGACAAGGAAAGAGTCTATGATATTAATCAAATTTTGAAAGAAGCGAAAAAAAATAGACAACAGCCGGATGAACTGGAGAAAAGAAGAAAGCTAAGGACGACGGAATATAATATTTTGGCCGATTTAAATAGCGAGAAGATTAAGGAATATAAAGAAAAGAAAAAAGAAGTATTGACAGAAGAAGAGGAAGAACAATTAGAAGAATTAATTCATACGATTACTTCTAATACAATGCGACAGGATATTGATCATCAATTACTCAATGATCTTATGCCAACCAATATGGATGAAACAATCATCGATGAGAATTTAAGTGCTGAATTAGAAGATAAAATCCAAAAAGATATGCTTTCTGAAGAAACGTCTTTTCCTAAAACTGATAATGAGGAACAACAAACAGAAGCCATTACTTTAGATGAGTCTTTTTACACCAAATCTATGGATCTTTCTAAAGAAGATTTAGAAAGCGACGATATGGATGAGGAGTTATTTACAGATGTTGTTCCAAAACGTTCTAAGATCGTTAAGTTATTTATTGTTTTGGCAATGTTAATTGTCTTGGCGGTAATTTTGGTGATTGTCTATTATTACGTATAGGGGGGGAGTTGTTTGATTTCTAGAGTAAGAAGTAGGGATATTGTCACATCGGTCATTTTAACCGTGATTACCTGTGGGATCTATGGATTTTATTGGTTTAGTGAAATTACGGATGATTGCGCCGATGCTAGTGGTGACCATTCTATTAGTGGTGGTATGAGTGTTCTTTTGTGTTTAATTACGTGCGGGATTTACAGTTGGTATTGGTCCTATCAAATGGGAAAAAGAATCCAAGTGGCTGAAGCAAAAAGGCATCTTCCAGCTACGGATAATTCTACTTTGTATTTGATTTTATCGGTTTTCAAATTAGATCTTGTAAACTGGATTTTACTACAAAGTGATTTAAATAAATTGGCTGAATTCGATCAAGAATAATTCCTAATATTGGAGGAACGAGCATGGTAAGTCGAGTGGTTAAAATCACAATTTTAGGAATAGGTGGTTTGTTAATTGCTACCATTATTCTTTGGTTAGCTGATCAAGGGATTCTTCATCTTCCTTGTTTCTTCTATCAGACTACCGGAATGTATTGTCCTGGTTGTGGGATGACGAGAGCAATTTTGGCATTTTTACAAGGAAATTATAAATTGGCTTTTTATAATAATGCTCTTTTTTATTTCTTGCTTCCTTTTTTCCTTCTCTATGGGTTATGTTTTACTTTTTGTTATGTTAAAGAAGGAAGATTCCTTTCCCTACAGGAGATATATCCTCAAAAAATGCTTTTTACAGGACTCATTGTAGTCGTTTTATTTGGAATATTACGTAATTGTTCGCCTTTTTATTTTTTTAGGCCAATCTGATGAATAATATAGAGGAGTGATATAGTATGGATCGTACAAATATGTTTGATGAATATGTTAAGGAAAATGAAGCGAATCGTCAGGAATTGATGGATTCTGAGTATTATCTTTCGGCACTAGAAACGAGAATAACTGGTTCTAAGTCAATTTCTGAGGTAAAAGAAGAAGTAAATACTTTTTTGTCGAAAAATGATGTGCCTTCTTCTGTTCGCGAACAATTGTTAAAAATTTGTGATGAGTTTGCCCCTGATATCGATGTTCAAACAGCTATCTGGCAGTTAAAAGAATATATGCAATCTCTTGTTCATGATCAACAGATAGACTTTCAAAAATCAGATGATACAGTTAATCACATTAAACAAGGGTTTGTCGATGATTCTATCCATCAATTAGAAGAAGCAGGGGTTACGGTGAATGGGGATACGGATAATTTAGTTGCTGGTATTCAGGAACAAGCCGACATTGATCGCATTCAAAAAAATGTGGATACAGCTGTAGATTATATGGATGCCAGAACGGAGTTAGTTGGTGATCGTTTGTCATCTCCTGAGATTCATGTTGACCAAATTCAAGATTCCATAGAGGCTAGTGGCAATGAAACGGTTTTAGATGCCATTACAGAAGATGAAGATAAAACCCTTTCCCAGGATATGAATATGAGCTTTAACGAAGAGGGGACAGCTTATTGTTATGTTGATAAAAATGATGAGATATCTATGCAGTTTGCATTAATGATGATGGGTTCTCTTATGCTAGCAGATAAGGATCAAGAATTATTTCAAAATCTAGGGGTGAAATTGATCAAAGATCCAAATAACGGTAATGCTTTTCGCTTAGAAACTGGTAATTTTCCTGTTACCAATCATCCCGAGAATCGTTTAAATACCATTGCGATGAACCAAATTCAAAAGGTGGCTCATGAATTTCGCACGGATGTGGATTATCGTCAAGCTTTACTTCAAGAAGCCCCAGAAATTGCTTTGATGTTTCAAATTTATGATCAACATATTTTAGGAAACGAAGGCGCTGCAACGTTAGGAATCAAGAAAGCCGATGATCATTTTCATTTTTCTCTTAGCATGGATGAAAATTATCAACAGGTGGCAGAGGCTTTTCGAACGAATAATGCGATTACTAATGAGACCCCAACTGGAAAAAATTTAGTTTCTATTTCTAAAGACACCGTCGCAGAGCAACTAGTTTTACTTCAGGATACGGATGCTACCTTGCTCACAATGGAGGAAGAACTTAATCAAGCTAATACCCTAGATAATACTAAAGGCGCTTATGTAAAAACTTATGTACCACCAACACCATCCTCTGAAAGTGGTCAAATTAGTCCAGTTGTCTTAGCTATAGTTGTTTCGTTAGAATTGGTTGCGGTTGTTGTAAGCTTACTTTTCATTTTTTAATCATTTATACTTTTCTTTTTTCATTATTTAATTGCTATTTTTAGGTAGGATTTATAATTTATTTCCTACTTTTTATTTTTTTTCATAAACTAGAAATATAGAAGGAAACTTTATGAGAAAAAGAATACATTTACGAAAGAAAAAAGCTCATCTTAAGGTGCGTAGACGTCATTTGTTTTTGTTTACTATGATAGGTGTTATTATCACTGTTATTTTTTTCTTATATCAAATTAACCGTCATTTTACTCCTCTCTTGTTTGAAATGGCGGAGTTAGAAATCCAAAAATTTTCTACTATTATGGTTAATAAGGCAATCGCCCAAGTGTTAGAAGATAAAATTAATACCGATGAATTATTTGAAACGATAAAGAGTGAGGATGGCAGTATTCAGACGATAGATTTTAATCCCATTGTCGTCAATCAGGTTCTTAATTTAGCGACTACTGTTGTTCAGAATAATTTAAAACTTTTAGAACATGGTGAACTCGATGCGATCGGTATTTATGATATGGATTTACCAGAAGAAAGAATTGAAGACTTAGAACGAGGAATCATCGAACGTATTCCTATGGGCGTGCTAACTAAGAATGCTATTTTAGCCAATTTTGGACCTGAGATTCCTATTCGATTACGGTATGTTGGCGATGTGAATAGTAACGTTACGACGAAAATCACTCCGTATGGAATAAACAATGCCATGGTCGAAGTCGGTGTTCACCTTGAGATGATCGCTCAGATTATTTTGCCTTTTGTTACTGAGAAAATGATTTTAGAATGCGATATTCCTCTTGCCATTAAAATGATTCAAGGGAGTGTTCCCACTTATTATGGAAATGGACTTATTAAAGACTCTTCTATGTATTCTTTACCTCTAGAGTAATGTATTCTTTACCCCCAGAGCAATTGCTTTTTAGTGTAAAATAATGTATAATGAATAATAGAATGAGAGTGATGGCAATGGGAAAAGTAATTACTTTAGAAAATGCTGATTACGAGCTAGTTTCTAATTATAAAAATGCTTTTTGTATGGCAGATTTGGAGGCTCGTTATACGGATTATTTTTTGGATTTTGATTATATTTTAGGGGATTATTCATATGATTCTTTACGTTTAAAGGGATTCTTCGATTCACAAAATAAGCAATGTCGCAAATTGAATAATATTGATCACTTGGAAGAATACCTACAGGGCTATTGCGCCTATGAATGTCGTTATTTTTTGTTAAGGAAAACAAAAAAAGATAAGAAAAATGGTTGAAATATATGTTGTTTATGATAAAATGGATATATATGATAATAGAAGGGGAGGATAATTAAATGGAAAATGATAAGAAAGTACTTTCTATTGTACAAGAAGATGGGTCTGTTGAGGAAGTAGAATTACTTGTCTCTTTCAAGTTTAAAGATAATAATCAAGAATATATTGTTTATACACGTAATGAGAAAGATGAAAGCGGTAATATAACGATTTATGTATCTCATGTTGTTGAGAAGGATGGTCAATTGGAGATGGAAGCTGTCGAAAGTGATGAAGAATGGTCACGGATTAAAGATGTGTTAAGGGAACTTTCAAAGAATAATGATTAGAAAGGCAGTGATTTTATGAACGAATTTAGCAATATATATTTTGTCGAACGTAATGATGCCAAAATGCAAAATATGGGGGAGACTAGAATTAAATTTAGAGCCCCTAGTTTTGCTAATGCCAAACTTAGACGTTATAAAATTCCTGTAGAGCCAACAGTAAATCAAGTGGAGACAGAAAATAAAGTAAATGATTCTAAAGATTATGAATTATCGACTAGGTCTCAAGAACGTGTTTTCCATAAGACTGGTGCTCGTGAACGTGCTTTGAAGCTAAAAGAAGGTAGAGAAAAAAAATTAGCAAGTATTCCTGCAGTGATCAGTAATTCTTCTGAAAATATTGATGTTGGTACATCTACTTCTATTGCTATTGAAGAGGAAAAGAGCGGACAAGAAAAAGCAAATGATGTTTCAACCGCTATATCAGATAACGTCGAAAATACTTCTTCTTATTCTAAACCAGCTGCTTTAGAAGATACGCAGTTCGATTTGGGTGGGGTTCTAGAAACTGTTAAGCATGCGAATGAAACTAAAAATGCTACTGGAAATGCAATATCAATTGAGGAACAGACTGAAAAAAATGATGAGTCTAAAGCTTCTTCGATTGTAGATACTAGTATGTCTTTTGATAGCAAAACCGCTGAAGAGCAAACTTCTTCGGTTGTTGATGAGGAAATTGATGCTACAATTGATTTTTCTTCTAAAGATACTGAGCAAATTTATAATGAATTGGTAAAAGCTCGCGACGAGACAACATCAGCTATGGAGAAAGCTAGTGTTATTGCAGCCAAAGTTGAAAAAGCAAAAAATGAATTTAATAAGAAGATTGAAGAATCTGATCAAAAACTTCAGGAAGCGGGGGCTGAAATGGAGAATACTAAGTTACAGGCTGAGGCTTCTCAAACACGTTATAATGAAAAGGTTGCTGAGTTTAGGAATGCAGCGACCGCGCAAAGTAGGTCTTTGAAAGCACAACGCGATCAAGCACTACAGGCAGCAGTTACTTCAGAACGTGAATTGGAAGAGCTCAATAGAAGTGGTCAAGAAAAACTTGATGAAAATAAGAAGAAAATTGCAAGCTATAATAGTCAGTCTAAACAACATCAAGCTACTATAGATGAGTATAATGAGAAAACCGATCGTTTAGATGCTATTTTGAAGGCAATTAGTGAGCCTATTGAAGCTGTTGGAAATTATATTCCTTCGCCATCAGTTGCTCATTCTATGGTTGCTCAAGATTCAAATGGTTTAGAATTTTCTGAACCAGTAGTAGCTGTTAAGAAAGTTGCTTAATATTTAATGAATTTTTAGATTTTAAAGTTTATTTAAGCTAGGTGGCAGTCGCTTAGCTTTTTTTATTTATATTTGACGACTTTTGTATTTTTTTAAGTTGAATGGTGTTCCATAGCAAAAAAATTGCGTGCCTATTTTAGATATCTAGTTAGCTATCAGAATAAAATATTTGATAAGAAAAGATTGTTCACAAAATTTGTTTGTCAACATTCTAGAAAGAACTACTAAGTGTTTTATTTTTTTCATATATTTAAATGGGTGATTATCGTGAAAAACTTTATTAATTATTATTATCAATTACAAATTAATGATATTCATCTATCAAACGGGAAGTATTTTTTTCGTCATCAGAATCAATCTTATTTGTTTAAACCGTTTTATGGAGACTTTTCTTATTTAGAAGCGGTGTATGACCTTAATCAACAAATTGCTTACTCTAATCCCTTCTATCACCGAATTGTTCGTAACAAAGATCGTTCATTAGTGACAGTTATAGATGGTAAGGCTTATGTTTTAATGAAGATTAATCATTTGGCCAATGAACCTATTTCTATTTTTGATATTAAGGGATTAGATTATGTGCAAGTAGATAAAAAACTAGAAGTTTTGAATATGTTTCATTGGACTAATTTATGGGAGTCCAAAATCGATTATTTTGAAGAACAAATTTTTAGCAAAGTATCAGAATACTATTCTATTTTGCCAGCTTTTCATTATTTCATAGGATTAGGGGAGAATGCTATTTTATATGTAAGAGAAGCTTTGGCAAATTATGAAGCTGAGTTATCTGATCAATTAGTTGTTTCTCATCGTCGATTTTATAAACAAACTACCCTAATTGATTATTATGATCCAACTGAGTTAATTATTGATCATAAAACTCGCGATGTTGCGGAATATATTAAATTTTTGTTTGTCAGTGGTAGCTATGATATGGATGTTATTAGTAATTATTTGGAGCGTGTTGATTTTTCTTTGAGAGGAGCGTGCTTGCTGTTTGGTCGCTTGATGTTTCCTAGCTTTTATTTTGACCAGTTAGAGGTGTGTATGGTGCATGAGAATTATCAAGCTTTAAAGCTGCTATGTGACCGAGTTGAGGAATATCAACTATTTTTAGCGGATATTTTTTATGTTATTACGCAACGTTTTCCTATTCCTGAAGTTCTATGGTTGTTGAAGAAAAATTAATCTTTGAAAAAGAAAAGACTACTTCTTTTTGTAGTCGTTTTTGCTGAATTTTATTCGTTATTAATATTCCGTACTTCAATTACTTCTGGAATTTCTGCGGTAATTGCCATCTCAATATTGTCTTTTAAGGTAATATCGATCATTGGACAACTAGCACAATGTCCAGTCATTCTTACATAAACAATGCCATTTTCCATTTTAACAAATTCTATATCGCCACCTTCACTGTTTAAAAATGGGCGAATTTTATCTAACATTTCAATTACTTTTTGTTCTATTTTATTTTCTTCTTTCATATAGATCACCGTTTTCATTATAAATGTTTTTTCGTGCTTTGACAATATTTTGATTTCGACATTTTTCGAAAAAAGCAGTTATATTTTTATGTTTTTTTGGTGCATAGTCCTTTGAGATAATTAAAAATTGTAGTGAAGAAATTTTTCCTTTTTTCGTTATAATTTTGTTAAATTCATTGTTTGTTGTGTTAGAATTTGTTAAAATGAATTTTAGAAGGTGTATTAAATGGATAAATATGAAAAAGGAAAAATTGTTACAGGGTGTGTCACGGGACTAGAAAAATATGGTGTGTTTGTCGGTCTAGACGAATTTTATAGTGGTTTGATTCATATTTCCGAGATATCTAGGAATTTTGTTAAGGATGTTAATGATTATGTATCTGTGGGTGAAACGATTCGGGTGAGAGTTGTGGAAACGGATGAAGAAAATTATCATGTGAAGCTTAGCATTAAAGATTTAGATTATCGTGTAAATCAGAAAACTAAAAATAATGTTTGTGAGGTTGGTGAGGGTTTTGCTCCTTTGCGGGCTAATTTAGAGGGATGGATTTCTGAAAAAAAGAAAGAATTTAACAAAAAATAAAAAAAATAATTTATTTATATTGACAAACAATCTACAAAATGTTATATTTGATAACGTCAAGTCATTAGTTTGAGTTTATTTGGGCGATTAGCTCAGTTGGTTAGAGCACCTGCCTTACAAGCAGGGGGTCGCAGGTTCGAGTCCTGCATCGCCCACCATTTATGTGCCGAAATAGCTCAATTGGTAGAGCAATTGATTTGTAATCAATAGGTTACGGGTTCGATTCCTGTTTTCGGCACCATTTATTTGGAGAGATAGCGAAGTGGCTAAACGCGGCAGACTGTAAATCTGCTCCTTCGGGTTCAATGGTTCGAATCCATTTCTCTCCACCATCGTAATTGCCTCGTAGCCAAGTGGTAAGGCATCAGACTTTGACTCTGACATGCGCTAGTTCGAATCTAGCCGAGGCAGCCATTTTAAATTTATTCGCTTCGTTAGCTCAGTCGGTAGAGCATTTGACTTTTAATCAAAGGGTCTGGAGTTCGAATCTCCAACGAGGCACCATTTATATGTGCCTGAGTGGCGGAATAGGTAGACGCACAGGACTTAAAATCCTGCGGGCTTCAACACCCGTGCCGGTTCAAGTCCGGCCTTAGGCACCATCTTATGGAGGAATACCCAAGTCTGGTTGAAGGGACCGGTCTTGAAAACCGGGAGGTCGTGCAAGCGGCGCAGGGGTTCGAATCCCTTTTCCTCCGCCATCTTATATCGCGGGATGGAGCAGTTCGGTAGCTCGTCGGGCTCATAACCCGAAGGTCATAGGTTCAAATCCTATTCCCGCAACCAAATTGGTCTCGTAGTGCAGGGGTTAACACGTCTGCCTGTCACGCAGAAGATCGCGGGTTCAATTCCCGTCGAGACCGCCATTTGGCTTCGTAGCTCAGTCGGTAGAGCAAAGGACTGAAAATCCTTGTGTCACAGGTTCGATTCCTGTCGGAGCCACCATATTAATAATAAATCTAATGTTATGTCTGGTTTGTTATGCTGCGCTCGTAGCTCAGTTGGATAGAGTGTTTGGCTACGAACCAAAAGGTCAGGGGTTCGAATCCCTTCGAGCGCACCATCGAGATGTGGCTCAACTTGGTAGAGCACGTGGTTTGGGACCATGGGGTTGCAGGTTCAAATCCTGTCATCTCGACCATTTTTTGTTTATCGAAGATTACCGGTTGGTAATCTTTTTTTGTTTCCTGCAAACACATGATCCGTTCCCAAACATAGTGCTTAGTATTTTTTTATTATAGATTTTTGCCCGGACCTTTTGGGCAATACGTGAGAAATTTTATTCAATTTGAAGTGCATTATAAAAATCAGATATTTTAATTTGTTAATATTTTATTTATGGTAATTGTTTTGATGTACAAAGCAATTTTTTCTATATTCCTCAATTTTTAGTATATATTCCTTATCTCATTTTAATTGTCCCTATACTCGCTTTCCGGTATTTTAGAATATAATTTTTCAAGATCCTGTTTTCGAATTTCAAAACCAGTTCCATGATCGTGGATTTCTCCTTTCCTTGGCCCGCTTCTATATACCCCAATTTTAAAATTTACTCGAATAACTCCTTTTTCAATCAGAAATATAAAACGATTAAAATTCATTAATCGATAAAATTCAATTTTCTCATATTTAAAATATTCCCAATTGTTTTGTATTTGCCTTTTCGCCGTAACTATAGCGAGTAGTTGTAATTTTCGATAGAGCTTTTCTTGCAATGTAGAGAAATCCCAATAAGTTTTAGTATCAAGCAATCGTCCAAACACATCATAGATGTATAGGGATAGTCGTCTGTCTCTTCTGTTTACTTTTAACTGAAACAAGTAATCATAGCCAACCTTTGTTTTTTGCGTCGCAAATACCGCATCATTTAATCTCTTTTTGTCAGTCAAAATCTTATCAGGATAGCCATAGTTTTCTACTAAGCGTTTTGTTTCAAATAAGTATGTCCCATCTGGTATCGCACTAAATAGGCAAGTATATGTTTGACTATAATATCGTTTGGTTTTGATTTCGATTCCTTCAAAATCAGGAAATTCAAAGTTCTCTTCCGTTTTACCTAACAATTCTTCAAAAGTTTTTCCTATTCCAGTATCCCCCTTTCGAAAACTCTTTACCCATCCCATTTTTTGAATGTCTTCAAATTTTGTGTATAAATTTTTTATGTTATTCATTTCATAGCCTCCTGTATGTATTATTTTCCATTTATTGGCATATGACTTCTTTTATTTTTAAAAATTTGAAATTTATTATATAATAGTTGTATTATCATGTAGTTGGGGTGGGGTATGGAACAAGCAATTTCAACATTGATTTCTTGGTATAGAGAAAACAAAAGAGCCTTGCCATGGCGTATGGAACCAAGTCCTTACCATGTTTGGGTTTCGGAGATTATGCTACAACAGACGAGAATAGAAGCGGTTATTTCCTATTATCTTCGCTTTATTGAAGAACTTCCGACCGTTTTTGAGTTGGCTCGTGTAGATGAAGATAAGTTACTAAAACTATGGGAAGGATTAGGCTACTATAATCGAGCTAGGAATTTAAAAAAAGCCGCTCAGATAATTGTAGAACGTTATCATGGAGAATTTCCAAGCACCTATTCTGAAATTTTGCAACTACCTGGAATAGGGGAATATACCGCTAGTGCGATAGCGTCTATTTGTTTTTCTGAACCTCAAGTTACGATAGATGGAAATGTTCTACGTGTATACACGCGAGTTTATAATTGCTATGATAGCATTGATCTTTTAATTACTAGAAGACAAATAAGGGAGTATTTGATGACAATAATTCCTGAACAAGCTGGTGAGTTTAATCAAGCACTTATGGAATTAGGCGAAGTAGTTTGTATTCCACGTGGCGTTCCTAAATGTCAGCTTTGTCCGTTACATGATGTTTGTTTGAGCCGGAAAAATCGAACCTTTTTATCTTTGCCTATTCGAAATCCTAAAAAGGAAAAACAAGTGGAAAATTATACTGTTTTGTTGTTAAAATATCATGACAAGTATGCAATTTGCCAACGTGAAGAGACGGGCCTTTTAGCGAATATGTGGCAATTTCCTATGTTGTCTGGTGATTATTCCCTAGATGAAGTTGAACAATATTTGAATGATTGTGGTTGCGAGATATCTACTTTACGTCCAGCCATTTCTTACATTCATGTTTTTACCCATAAGAAATGGAAGATGTCTAGCTATAGTATAGAGATAGATTTTCAGTCAAATGATTTTACGCAAGATGTTGGAAAATACAACTGGGTTTCTTTAGAGGAATTGATATCTAAATATGCGATTCCATCTGCCTTTTTACCATTTTTAAATTTTTTAATAGATAATAGTAGAATTAATTCGGCTAAGTAAGATGAAGATTATTATAAATACGAGAAAGAGGGAATTTGATGTTAAAGCGTAGTGCGGGAATATTGATTTATAAAAAAGACGGTGAAGACTATAAGGTTTTATTATGTCATATGGGTGGTCCATATTGGCGACATGTAGATTCTGGAGCTTGGTCATTACCTAAAGGAATGGTTAATAAGTCCAACGAAAGGGTGATTGATACTGCTCTTCGTGAGTTTAATGAGGAGACAGGGTTTTCTATTTCCCGGGAAGAACTTTCTTTTTTAGGAAGTAAAAAGCAGGCTAGTTATAAATTGGTAACCGTATTTACTGCTTGTCATGATTATGATGTTACTTTGGCTAAGAGTAATACCTTTGTTAAAGAATGGCCTAAAAATAGTGGTTTGTTTTGTCAATTTCCAGAGATGGATCGGGCTTCGTGGTTTACTTTTGATGAAGCACAAGAAAAAATATTAAAAGGGCAAGCATACTTTTTAAAAAAGTTGCAACAACGTCTTAGTTCTCATGTTGAGGATAATGTTTAAAAAAAGAAAATTTATTCATTGCTTATTTTAGAATAGAATTTATCTAGCTAAAGAAGGTTATGCGGTTAGCTTTTTGTTTTAAATAATCATCAGTTCGCCATCCGCTAACTAGTTAATCATATTTTTAAATAGGCACTTGAGGAGGGTTAATTATGAAAATTATTTCTTGGAATGTAGCCGGGTTACGGGCTTGTTTGAAAAAAGGATTTGCTGATTTTTTCTACCGTGAAGATGCAGATATTTATTGTTTACAAGAAGTGAAGGCAACTATCGATCAATATGATTTTCATCCAGAAGGGTGGCATGAATATTTAAACGCGGCTGATCGTAAGGGTTATTCTGGTACATTAATTTATACGAAAATTGAGCCAATACAGGTGACTTATGGAATAGGAAATTCCATTTTTGATTCAGAGGGGCGAGTGATAACGTTAGAATTTGATCAATTCTTTTTAGTGAATTTTTATGTCCCTAATGTTAAGCGTACGTTAGAAAGAATGGACGAAAGATTACTTTGGGAACAGTTGGTTCGTGAATATTTAGCAAAATTAGATCAAAAAAAACCAGTTGTTGTTTGTGGTGATTTTAATGTTGCCCATCAGGAAATCGATATTTGTAATGCAAAAGCCAATCGTGGCAATGCCGGTTTTACTGATCAGGAAAGAGAGAATTTTGGCCAGTTGTTGGCAGATTGTCATTTTATTGATAGTTTTAGGTATTATCATCCTGAGTTAACAGGTGCTTATACGTGGTGGAGTTATATTGGAAATTGCCGTGAGCGAAATATTGGTTGGCGGATTGACTATTTTTTGGTTTCTAAGCGTTTTATTCATCAGGTAACAGATACGATGATTTATGCCGATGTTTATGGAAGTGATCATTGTCCGATAGGAATTGAATGCTCTCTATTTAAAAATGAGGATCAAAGTTTTAACCGAAAATTAGAACAAACAGCTACTACTGGTGCAACCACCAAAAATGATGATGTTATTCCTGATGAAAAAAATAATCCAAATGGTTTAGATACTCAAACAAAAAATCTTAAAAAAGCAAGTAAAAGTAGTGTTATTCATTATCCTAAGTTTATCCAAGACGGGGATACTATTGGTATTGTTGCACCTTCTGATGGTGTTGTAGCGGAAGAGGATATTATTCGCTTGGATCGTGCTATCCAAAAATTTAAGCAACAACATTTTTCAGTAATAGAAGCGGAGCATGTACGTTCTACTGATGGTAGGGGAAAAAGTTGTGCTAGTCCTATTCAAGCTAAAGAATTTTTGAATATGTGGGAAAATGAAAAAGTTAAAGCTATTTTCTGCGTGTCAGGTGGAGATTTTTTATTAGAAATGCTCTCTTATTTAGATGATAAAGTATTAGCTAAATATACTAAGTGGGTACAAGGATATTCTGATCCTACCGGAATACTATTCTATCTGACAACTAAATTTAGAATAGCTACTTTATATGCTAATAATTTCAAGGCTTTTGGTATGGAGGAATGGCATGAATCTTTAGTGAATAATTTGGCTATACTAAAAGGAGAAAAGATCATTCAAAAAAGTTTTCCTTTGTATGAGAGTGGTTGTTGCGAAGATCCTTTGTTGAATGGTAATTACTCTTTGGATACTCCGGTTGTTTGGAAAAGGTTATTTAAAAATCAACCGGTTAAGGTACGAGGACGATTATTAGGTGGTTGTTTAGATGTGCTAGTTTCTATGGTAGGCACTCGCTTTGATTGTGTAGAGGAATTTTTGCATGATTTCCATGAGGATGGTATTATTTGGTATTTTGATAATTGTGAACTTTCTAGCGAATCCTTAATTCGGGCATTGTGGCAGTTAAAAGAAGCAGGGTGGTTCAAAAAAACTAAAGCTATTTTATTTGGAAGATCGATGACGAATAGAAGTTATTATCAGATATCTTTTGAACAAGCCTTAGAAGAAGTTTTACAGGAGTTAAATGTTCCGATTTTGTGGGATATTGATGTTGGACATATTCCACCTAGAATGACTTTTGTCAATGGAGCTATTGCTGAAGTTGTCTATGATGGGAAAGGAAAGGGAAGTATTGAATTCTTTTTTTCGTAGGTAATTGTTATCTTCCGTCTCATCGGTAGTAATTCGTTTAGTCTATTCTTTAGCTTGATGTATTTAATTTGGAGGGTTTAATTTGATATATGTTGATGAGGTTAAGTAACGAACGATAAAATAATGAGTAATATCGCTTAGTTAATGAAAAGAATACAATATAGCGAGATTAAGTTTTCAGAAAAATAAGCAAAGGTGGTAGAAACTGTGAAACCAATTATTGGAATTGTGGCACGTAGTAGTGCGGAAAATGATCAGTCAATTATCGAGCTTAACGAGGAATATCGGTTAGCTGTCGTAAAGGCAGGTGGCATTCCGTTAGTAATTACTCCCACAGATGAGTTGAACTATGGAAAAGTGATGCCACGTCAAGCTGGGAGATTATCTGATACACAGAAAGAAGATTTTTTACGAGTTTTATCTTTATGTGATGGCTTTATTATGACAGGTGGCAACAGGTGGTATGACTGTGATGAGATCTTGTGTCAGTATGCTTATGACCACGACGTACCATTATTAGGAATCTGTTTAGGTATGCAAATACTTGCTAATATGGATAATTTTTCTAGTACTCATGTAGTGGATAAAACCGTTTTAAATCATACTCCTATAGAACACCAACAATCTAATGTGAAATATGTTCATGAGAATATTTTGTTTCCTAGCCGGTTGCGTGATATTTTGAAAAGAGATAGAATTCGTGTCAATAGTAGACATCGCTATCATGTCAATGTCAAGTCATGGTTTACAGTGTCTTGTTTATCTGAGGATAATTTGGTTGAAGGAATAGAAATTCCTAATAAGAAGTTTATGCTTGGTGTTCAGTGGCATCCAGAATCGATGATTAGTTATGAGCCAGAGATGCTTGCGATTTTTGAGGCATTGGTTCGAGCTTGCGAAAAGTAAAATTGAGTGGTAATTATTTCCTTTTTTTTCTTTTCCATTCTTATTTTATTTTTGTCAATTTCTTGTCAATTGTGATTTGAAATGTTTGTTTTCTTTTTAAATAGTGCTATACTTTAAGAGAGCCTGATGATGCGTTCTCAGGGTCTTTTTTTGTTTAAGGAGGAGAAGTTTATGGCAAAGTTTGTTTTTGTAACCGGTGGAGTTTGTTCTGGACTAGGAAAAGGAATAACGGCTTCATCGATCGCATTATTATTGAAAGCAAAAGGTTATAAGGTATTTATGCAGAAGTTTGATCCTTATATGAATGTTGATCCTGGTACGATGTCACCAATTCAACACGGTGAGGTATTTGTAACCGCAGATGGGTGTGAGACAGATCTTGATTTAGGTCATTATGAGCGTTTTATCGACGAAGAGTTAAATTATACTTCAAATATCACGAATGGTAAGATTTATTCTAGTGTGATTGAAAAGGAACGGCGAGGAGATTTTTTAGGAGCGACTATTCAGATTGTTCCTCATATTTCCAATGAGATTAAGAATAAAATTTATGAAGCAGCTAAAACTAGTGGGGCAGATATCGTAATAACGGAAATTGGTGGGACCGTTGGTGATATTGAATCAGCGGTCATGATGGAAGCATTACGTCAATTTCGTTTGGAACAAGGTAGAGAAAATACGTTGTTTGTTCATACGACTTTGGTTCCTTATCTTTTTGGTTCTAATGAGTTAAAGACTAAACCGACACAAAATAGTGTAATTGAATTAAGGCGATTAGGCATTCAACCAGACATTATTGTTACTAGAGCGCCTCTTGATTTAGGTAATGCCATTCGGGCGAAGATTGCTTTATTTGGTAGTATTCCAGAAAAAAATATTATCGAAGCGAAAGATGTAAATAATATTTATGAAATACCAATAAATTTTCATCGTCAACAGATAGAGGATATTATTCTTAATCAATTTGGTTTGAAGATTACAAAAAGTAATTTGACTTTTTGGGAAGAGTTATTGAATAAAGTAAATCATTTAGACCAAGAGATAGAAATAGCTCTTGTCGGTAAGTATGTAGAATTAGAGGATGCTTATTTATCTGTCAAGGAAGCATTGAAACATGCTGGCTATCAATTTTTAACTAAAGTGAAAATTAATTGGGTTGACAGTGAAAAATTAGAGGATAGTCGTGTTTCTTTGGATGAAGTTTTTCAACATTCTTCTGGTATTTTGGTCCCAGGTGGTTTCGGTAGCCGAGGAATCGAAGGAAAAATTTTAGCTTGCCAGTATGCTAGAGAACACCAAATCCCTTATTTAGGAATTTGCTTAGGTATGCAGATTGCTGTTATTGAATTTGCCCGTCATGTTTGTGGTATTAGTGTTGCTTCTTCTACCGAGTTTGATGAAGCTTGTAAAAGTCCAGTTATTGATTTGATGGCTGATCAGAAGTCAGTAGTTAATAAGGGAGGGACTCTTCGTTTAGGAAATTATCCATGTCAGATCAAAAAAGGAACTCTTGCTTATCGAGATTATCAACAAGACTTAATTTTAGAAAGACATCGTCATCGCTATGAATTTAATAATCAATACATGGAAACTTTGCAAGCAAAGGGTATGGTTTTTTCCGGTATTAATCCAGATAGTGGTTTAGTAGAAATCATTGAATTACCAAAGCACCCTCATTTTATTGCCTGCCAATTTCATCCTGAATTTAAAAGTCGTCCTACTAAAGCTCATCCATTATTTGTTTCTTTTATCGAATCGGCTATTCAGTATACAAAAACTGAAAAAAGTAAAAAATAGATTAAAGAATCATACTTTATTTTCTCTATCTATAGAATTGTTTAGTTTCTTTTCATATTTTTTGTTGACAGTAGTCATTATTTTTGGGAAAAAGTTAAGGAAAAGTTCGTTTATAACTTTTTCTTTTTTTGTTAGTATGGTATAATTCTTACTATAGGATAATAGGAGGTAATATGTATGTCCGTAAATAGAATGATTTTGAATGAAACTTCATATTTTGGACCTAAGGCTAGAGATGTATTGGCAACGGAATTTCTTGCACGTGGCTATAAAAAGGCTTTAGTAATTTCTGATAAAACGTTAGTTAAAGCGGGAATTACGGATAAAGTGTTAGAAGTATTAGATACAGAGTTTATTCCCTATGAGGTATATTCTGATGTAATGCCTAATCCTACTGTAGCTTGTGTACAAAAAGGGGTTGAAAAATTTAAAAGAATTAAAGCTGATTGTATTGTAGCAGTTGGTGGTGGCAGTGTTATTGATACGGCTAAGGCAATAGGTATTATAGCGAATAATCCAGAACATGCTGATGTTGTATCTTTAGCGGGGGCTGTTACGACGAAACAAAAGTCGGTTCCGATTATTGCTTTACCGACAACAGCAGGTACGGCAGCAGAGGTTACGATTAATTATGTCATTACTGATGAAGAAAATCAGATGAAAATGGTTTGTGTCGATCCACATGATATACCAATTATGTCGATTATCGATACAGAGTTAATGGCAGGTATGCCTGAAAATGTGGCCGCTTGGACAGGTATGGATGCACTTACTCATGCAATTGAGGGGTATATTACTAAAGCTTCTTGGAGTATGACGGATATGATGCATTTAAAAGCTATCCAAATGATATTTGCTAATTTGGAAAAGGCAGTTAAAGACAAAGACATGGAAGCAATTAACAATATGGGAATTGCTCAATATATTGCGGGAATGGGATTTTCGAATGTTGGTCTAGGTATTGTTCATTCGATGGCTCATCCATTAGGCGCAGTATACGATACACCACATGGATTGGCTAATGCCTTATTATTACCATATGTTATGGAATATAATGGTGAAGCATGTGTTCAAAAATTTGAAGAAATCGGTACGGCGATTGGCTTAGATATGAATGCTTTAACAAGACAAGAAATCATTGATAAAGTAGTTAAAGCTGTTCGTGATTTAGGAAAACGTTTAGATATTCCTGAGCATTTAAGTGATATTGGCGTAATGAAAGAAGATTTAAGAATGCTAGCCAAGAAGGCTTATGTTGACCCATGTACGGGTGGAAATCCACGCGACGTTAGTCAAGAAGATATTTTAGAGCTTTATAAGAGGGCTTTCTAAAAAATAAGAAGGAAAAGGAGTAAAAATGAAAGCAAAAGTTGGTTATAGTGTAGAAGCTAATAGCTTCACGTCAGGAGTTGAAACAGTAACAAAAGCATCTGAAGGGATGACCCCTAAAGTTGGTCTTTTGTTTACATCTTGTGTATTAGATCAAAATGAAATTGTAAAAGGAATTCGTAGTGTATCTAATGTTCCTTTTGTAGGGTGTACTTCTAGTGCAGGTATTGTCGTATCTGATCACGGATATATTGATAATGCCGATGGATATTCAGGTATGATGTGTTTTGGTGGGGACAATTTGGTTGTTGGTGTAGCTGGTAGCGAAAGAAATGGCGATCCAAGAGAAATCGGTAAAAGAATTGCGAGAGAAGCAATTAAAAATGCAGGAATTAATAAAGTTCCTTCTTACTTCTTTATGACCGCTTCACCAAAAGAAGAAGAAGAGTATCTATTAGGTATTCAAGATGTTATCGGTAGAGTTCCTATGTTTGGTGGTAGTGCTGCTGATAATACAGTAGAAGGAAAATGGTCAATCATCTGCAATGATAAAGTATTTAGTGATGGTTGTGCAGTTGCTTTCTTCTATGCAGATAATGAATGTAAGACAAATTATACAGGTGCTTATCGTGAGACTGATCATGTTGGTGTAATTACTGAAGTAAGAAATCATCGTACTTTAGTTTCTATCGATGGAGTATCTGCTTTGAAAAAATATGCAGATTGGATTGGTAGTACACCAGAGGCATTGAAAGGAAATAATTTGTTGTCCGCATCTATTACGAAACCATTAGGTGTTAAAGATCCAATTGGTAATTTAATCGCTATTCGTCATCCAATGTTTGGAGATGATCAAGGAACAGCAGATAGTAATGATGATGTGATGAATTTAGGTAATCATTTGGTAAAAAATACCGCAATTATTCAAATGGAGGCAACGGTTGATGAGCTTATTCATTCTAATTATGTTGTCTTAGATGAATTAAATCATATGATGAAACATGATCCTGTTGCTTACTTGTTAATCCATTGTGGTGGAAGAAGACTTGGTATTGCGATGGAAAAACGTGAACATGAAATCTATGATGAATTGATGAAAGTAGCTAATGGAAAGCCATTTATTGTAGCCTTTACTTTTGGAGAATATGGTTATAAAGAACATTCAGCAAATACTTGCGGTGGCTTATCATTATCTTTCACGGCTTTTTCTGAGTAATAGATAGAAGGGAGTTTTAACTTTGAGAAATTTAATCGGTAATAAATGGATGGATGCATCTAATGGAAAAACTATAGATGTTATTAATCCAGCAAATAAAGTATTGATCGATACTATCCCTAATTCAACATTAGAGGATGTAGATATTGCGGTTAATGAAGCAGTAGTCGGTCAAAAAGAGTGGGCTAAGTTACCTATTCATGAAAGAGGTAGAATTCTTTTAAAGTTTGCTGAGTATGTGAAAGATGATGCTGAGAATTTAGCTTCACTACTTAGTCAAGAAACAGGTAAACCAATTAAGGAAGCAAGAGCAGAGATTGGTCAAGTACAAATATCTGTTCCTGCGTTTGTTGAACAAGCAAAGCACTTATATGGTCAAGTTATCCCAGCTGGTACGGAGATTGGTCAAGATAAGACGATTCAAATTACAGAACGTTATCCAATTGGGGTAGTAGCTGCGATTATTCCGTTTAACTTTCCGATCGATTTATTTGGTCAGAAAGTGCCATCTGCTTTGATGATGGGAAATGCGGTAATTGTAAAACCTTCTACTTATAATCCGTTAACGCTTACGAAGTTAGTTTATTTGCTTCGTAAAGCGGGTGTACCTGCTGGTGCAGTAGAGGTATTACATGGTGATGGAAAGACGGTAGGACAAGGATTAGCTCGTCATAAAGGTGTTCATTTAGTAAGTTTAACGGGAAGTACCGCAGCTGGTATGGAGACAATGGAAACTTGTAGTAAGAATTTAACTCATGTTATGTTAGAGTTAGGTGGAAACGATGCCTTTATTCTTCTTGAAGATGGTGATGTTGACCTTGCTGTTGAAGAAGTTGTTTGGGGTAGAATGTACAATGCTGGACAGGTTTGTTGTGCTAGTAAGCGTTTCTTAATCCATAATAGTGTTAAGGCAGAATTTGTGAAGAAGTTAACTGCCCGTTTAAAACAAATTAAACAAGGTGATCCATCTTTAGAAGATACCGAAATGGGTTGCTTAGTTAATGAAAGAGCAGCTAAACGTGTTGAGCAACAAGTAAATGAAACCATCGAAGCTGGTGCTAAATTAGTGCTTGGTGGTGAGAGAAATGGTGCTTATTATACACCAACGGTTCTTACGAATTGTAAACGTGATATGGATGTCATGAAGGATATGGAAATTTTTGGACCGGTTGTAGCGATTATGGGCTTTGATACGTTAGAAGAAGCAGTAGAAATTGCTAATCAATCTTCTTATGGTCTATGTGGTAATGTCTTTACCCGTGATATGAAAACTGCAGCTAAAGTAGCAGGAATGTTAGAATGTGGTGGAGTTGTTATTAATGGTGCTAGTTTCTATCGTTCATTTGAAATGCCATTTGGTGGATGGAAACATTCTGGTATCGGTAATGAAGGTGTCATGACAACGTTGCAAGAAATGTCTAGAGTAAAGACTGTTGTCTTAAAAAATATTTTATAATTTAGGATTTAATACATTGATATAGGGATGGGAAATTGAGTTCCCATCTTTTTTTCTATGTTGTTTTCATCTTTCCAGTCGTTCTGTTTTTTTTATTTTAATCGGCTGTCGTAATAGGCGTGAAGGAATAAATTTTTATTTTTAATTGAACTTAGTAGAGTAATTAGATAAAAATGTTCAAATTCTAAAAAAAATTCTATTTTTAGTTGACAAATGATATCTATTGATATACAATTAAATCACTGAGCAGTTATTTGTGCCTATATAACTGTTTAAGTAATTATATTGGGGAATTAGCTCAGCTGGGAGAGCGCCACGTTTGCACCGTGGAGGTCAGGGGTTCGATCCCCCTATTCTCCACCAGATGGAATATTAAATTCAGATCTTATGATCTGAATTTTTTTATATTCCGGGATAGGAACAGGACAAAACCACCCGCTATGCGGGTGAGAGCTGAAGAAGCGTGGCGTTAAGAGAAAAATAAATCCTCCTTTGATATAATAGAAAATGGTCTGCCAACCAAAATCTAAAATCAAGGGAGGATTTATTTTATGAGAAGAAAAAACGATGATGAAAGTTCTTTATCTCATACAAGATGGAACTGTCAATATCACATAGTCTTTACCCCAAAATATCGAAGAAAAGCAATTTATAGAAAATTACGTCGAGATATAGGTGTATATTTAAGAAGACTATGTGATTATAATGGGGTTGAGATAGTAGAAGCTCAAGCATGCCCAGATCATATACATATGTTAGTGAAGATTTCACCTAAGATAAGTGTATCATCATTTATGGGATATTTGAAGGGAAAAAATTCATTAATGATTTTCGAAGAGCATGCAAATTTAAAATATAATTATGGAAATCGCCATTTTTGGGCTGAAGGATATTATGTAAGTACAGTAGGTCTCAATAAAAATACAATAAAAAGATATATACAAAATCAAGATCTGGAGGATAAAATAAAAGACCAGAGAAGTTTGAAGGAATATAAGGACCCGTTTACGGGTAAGTAAGAGTGACAAAGGCAATTGGCAGACTAAAAGAGCTACCAAATGGTAGCTGCCAGTTCAAGCCTTATAGGCTTCAGAGAAAAACCACCCTTTTTAAGGGTGGATTTTTACTCTACACTTTTTAATGACTCGATCATATCGATTTTTTTAAGGGCAAAGTAAGAAGTAATACTAACGATAGAGATGAATACGATCATGATGAGAAGAGTGTATAAGTAACTTGGCCATGCGACGACTGGGTTAAACATCATGATGTCTTGTTCACATGTCTTTAATACATAATAGACTAAAACATTACCTAGTCCTAAACCAATAATCGTACCAATCACAAATAAGATTATTGTTTCTCTAGTCGTGTATAAATACACTTCCTTATCATAGAACCCTAATACTTTGATACTAGCTAGCTCACGTATTCTTTCACTGATATTAACACTTTCTAGATTATATAAGACAATGAAGGCTAATAACCCAGCTGAGATAATTAGGATGAGCGCTACATAACTGAAGTTTTTCATGGTTGAATCGAAGGTATCTTTACTGTCAGAAGTAAAACTAATCGAAGAGATACCAGGTATTTCTTTTAAGGTAGTCGCTAAGTCTTTTTCTTCTTTTTCTGTTAAATCTGTCGTTTTGAGGAAAAGAGTGTTGTAGCTATTTTCTTTATTTTCTTCCGATTGTGGTAAATAGAAGTAGTGATTGAAATAGTTTTCCGTAATACCTGTTATTTCTTCTTGATAATCTTTCTTATTTACAGTAAAACTGATAGTATCTCCCACTTGTTTGTCTAGTAGGGTAGCGATCTTTTCGGAGATAATTACTCCGTTAGTTAAATGATATTGTTCGTTAGTTTCCCGATTTTGTAAGCGAATAAAGTTTTCGATATCTCCATAAGGAACGATTACTTGAACATTTTGAGTAGTATCGTTGTAGTCAATTTGAATTCCTTCTTGATTGACTTTTAAGATGTCAGTTATTTCTTCTTTCTGTTCTAATTCGTTAATGATTTGTTCTTTTTCTTCAGTAGTACTATTTTCTGTTAAAGTGACTGTCGCTTGATACTGAAAAACATTTTCATATTGATCAGGAACAAGGCGTTCAATACAATCTTTTAAACCAAAACCAGCTAAGACTAAAGCAGTTGATCCAGATATGCCAATAATCGTCATTAGAAATTTCTTTTTATATCGGAAGACATTACGGATGGTTACTTTGTGTGAAAAGTGTAGTCTTTTCCATATAAATGGAATTCTTTCTAAGAGAACACGCTTACCACTTTTAGGTGCCTTAGGTCTTAATAATTCGGCTGGAACTTCTTTTAGCGTTTTAATTGAAGTATAAATGGTAGCGCCTAGCGTACAAATTAGGGCAATTAGCGTTCCTTGAATCGCTAAATCGGTTTGGAAACTATTTTGAAAATCAGGAACGTTATAAGCAACATCATACATATTAAAAATGATATTTGGAATTACTTTAAAACCAATAGTAACTCCTATAATTGAACCTATTAACGTAGCACTTGAAGCATAGATAATATATTTAGACATAATCGCAAAGCTAGTGTAACCTAATGATTTTAAGGTTCCTATTTGAACTCTTTGTTCTTCGACCATTCTAGTCATTGTTGTTAAACAAACTAAAATAGCGACGACGAAGAAAACAAGAGGAAAAATTTGGGCAATATTTGCTAGACGTAAAGTATCTTGTTCATATTGATATACACCAATATTAGAAGTGATATCTAAAATGTACCAATCACTATCTTCGATTGTTTGGATATTTTCTTCTAGCTCAGCTTTACTAGTTTCTAAAGTTTCTAATGTTGAAGTTAGTCTTTCTTTTTGTTGAACACTAACATTAGGGTTATTCTTGATGTTTTCATACTGAGTTTTAACGGTATTATATTGCTGTTCTAATGTAGTTTGTTGTTCTCGGATAGGATTAAGTAATTCTTCTTTTCTACTTGTATTTAATCGCTCTGTAATTGTCTGTAGTTTTTCGTTTTCTGTCTCTATTTTTTTATCATAATCATCGGAAAAGATGCTGTCTTCATTATCCAAGTCGACATATAAAATAGAGTAGTAATCGTCTAGAAAATTTTCTTTTGGTGTATATAAGTAATAATCGATTTTACCAGATAATAAATTAGTGGAATCTTTTTCTTGAGAAATATAGATTGGACTTTGGATAAACCCAGTTATGGTTAGTTCTTTCTGTTTTAGATTTCCTTGTTCTACGGTTAATTTATCGCCAATTTTAAAATCTTTTGTCGTTTCATTTTTTTCGATTACGCATTCATTTTCTTGTTGGGGTAGTTTTCCTTCGATTAAGGTTAGGGTATTGATTTTACTGTCCTTATCATAGCTATATACTTTAACGGCATTTTCTTCTTGTTTTTTGATGATGGTATCAAAACTATGTATGGCTTCCACTGTATAGCCTTCATTTTTTAACTCTGTTACGTCTTCTTCTAAAATTCCTAACTCAGAAATTAATTGAAAGTCATAGAGATTGTGTTCTTGATAGAAATGATTTAGTGTATCTTTCATATCTGGTGAACTTGCTTTAATTCCGGCATAAAATCCTACACCTAAGAGAATAATTAGAATTAAAGAAATATAACGTTTGTAGTTTTTCTTAATACTGATAAAGCTTTCTTTTACTAACATAGGATCACCATTCTATCTCATCAACAGGGAGTGGTTTTTCATTGATGGTGATATCTTCTACTTGACCATTTTTGAACTTGATTACTTTATCTGCCATTGGTGCGATTGCGGAATTATGAGTGATGATAATGACGGTAACACCTCTTTCTTGTTGAATTTGTTTTAATAGTTTTAAAATTTGTTTACCGGTCATGTAGTCTAAAGCTCCAGTTGGTTCATCCGCTAATAGTATTTTAGGATTTTTGGCGATTGCTCTTGCGATAGCGACACGTTGTTGTTCTCCACCAGAAAGTTGACTTGGGAAATTATTCATTCTATTTTCTAGTCCTACACTTTTTAAAATTTCTTTAGGATCAAAATGATCTTTACAGATTTCTGTAGCTAGTTCTACATTTTCTAAAGCTGTTAGATTTTGAATTAAATTATAAAACTGAAAGACAAAACCAATATCATTTCTACGATAGCGAGTTAATTGTTTTTTGTTGTAATGGGTGATGTTATTACCATCGATAATCACCTCACCGGTAGTTGCGTTATCCATGCCACCTAAAATGTTTAAAGCTGTCGTTTTGCCCGCACCACTTGGGCCTAAAATGATGACTAGTTCACTTTTTTCAATTTGAAAACAAGTATTGACTAAAGCATGAATTTCATTTTCTTTTTCCCCATAGATTTTGTTTACCTCTTTAAATTCAATATAGGACAATCTAATCATCTCCTTGTATTCTATACTTATTATAACACGGGAAATAAGGATAGTAAATTAGCGAAGAGAAGTTCTTCCTTGAAAGAGAAGTTCTTCCTTGAAAGTTTCCACTAGTTTTATTTTTGTTGTATGTAGTATATGTTATAGAGTGAATAGGTTGGGATAAATTTGTTCGACAAAATAAGTAGATAAATAGATAAACTGATTCTTGTCTTTTTCTAATAGGATTATCCTAACTTTAGCATTAAAATTTATAGTAAAAAGATTTTAAATTGTTTATATTATTGAACAGTTAAATGGATGAAAAATGATTTTAGATTTATAAATGTTAAATTTTGACATTATTCGAGGATATGTGTTATAATAAGCCCCGTTATCGGGAGTTGATTAGTATGAAAAAAGAAGAAATTGTAAAACAAATAGAAACAAATTATCAGATGTTTCTACAACTAGTCTGGGAATTACGTCAAGTGAAGAAAATGACTCTTCGTTCTTTCATAGATAATGTTAGTGTTGCTTATGAATTAAAAAGAGAATGTGATGAATACCCTGACATTCAATTAGATAATAGAACGCAAAAAATGTCTATAGCTATCGAACGTTTTTTAAAACTTTATGTTGGGTTATATGATTTGTATTTAGATGTTCAAGAAGAAGACAAAGAAATATTTGACTTTACAGTCGAAGAATATCTTACTTTATTATGTGAAGATAAGAAAAAGGATGCTTATCAACATAATATTCAATTGATTGAAAATCGTTTAGCTAAGATAGATTTCAAAGATTATATAGTAAAGAAAAAGAACATGAAAAAGACTATATTTAATAATGAACGTCAAATTAAGCAAGTAAAAGGGGATTATTTATCGAAATTACAAACAGTTCGTAAAAAACTAAGTCGCGATTTAAAAAATGGATTTACTTTTGATTTTTATTATAAATATATGACAGGATATTACTCTCGTTCTTTGAAAACTATTGAAAAATCTTTTGTTCATCAGGCAACTTTAAAGCAAGTAACTAGTCCATTAAAGGAAAAAGCTATTCATAGAGAGATAGAGGCGATTACCAAGACGGTTGCACAATTGGATAAAGTTATAAAACCACTTGCAATGAAGAAAGTTACTTTTAGAAACGGTGATCATTTATCTTTACATGAAATTGATTTATTGAATGATGTTGGGTATTACGATATGATTAGCCGTTTACCTGAAGCAGAAGTGAAAACAATAGAAAAACAAATGCGTAAATTGGAAAAGGAACTTACTCATCCTGTTACTTCTAAGAAAAAGAAAAAGCATAAAAAAGAATCCCTCTCTTCTAAGTCTTTAACTGCGGTTAAGAAAAAGATTAATCACTGGAAAGAAAATAGTAAGGTATATGATCAATGGATGACTATCTTTTCTAAATATAGTTTAGAATCAGAAGCAAGTTATCATTATCATACTTGTAAAATGATTCAGGAAAATGTTTATGATTTAAGAGCAAAAAAAGCACTTCAGATTCAAAAACGTTTAGAAAAGACCGCCAAGGTGCAACTTAGAGGTAATGATGATCAAGATATGGATACGATTACTAAACTTAGTGCGAACTGTATGGAAAAGAAATTAGATAAAGCTTTATGTTCTACGAATTTAGATCGGGAAGATAACTATTTGGCTTTGCTTGAATCAGCTAGTGAATATATGAATTTCTATCATGAACAAAAGCCTTCTCATAAGCGCAGTTTTATTGTTACGCTTTCGGCACTTGGCGTAGTTGCTTGTTTAGGAATTTCATCATTATTTCGTTTAGGAAATGTGAATTCTAAAGAGTTTACAACTGTAAATGAAAATACAATTGAGACAGATACGGATGAAGATGATTTGGCTTTTGGTGAATCAGAATTTGAAACTTCTTCTATTCTTTCTACGTCTTCTCATGATTCTACTACAGAGAACGAAACAGTAAATGATATTGATCTTGGTCATAGTGAGTCTAAAGAAACAGAAGCAATAGATAATTTCTTTAATTCACGGGTAGTTTCTAATGAAAGTGATGGAGAAATTAATCACGTATCTGCTCCTTCATCATCAGCAGTTACGAATTTGGAAGTTTCACCACTTGTTTATTTGGAAGAATTTACGCTTCAAGAAGGAGCTAAGGTGTATTCTAATATTCATATGAATGAGGAAGATGGAAAAGTCCCATATTTTAATCAGGATACTGTTCGTGAAGCTTATAAGGTAGTATTCTTATTAGATGGGATAGAATATGATATTTTACTTTCTGATACTGACTTATGTCAGCAATATCAAAATCTTGGAGCCGAAGTCATTGGTTATTTAGCAATTAATGAGAATTCCAAAGATGTAAATGGAAATGTAAATCCAAGTTTGGTAGAAGGATTTTATCAAGTAGAGGATATTAAACAGCTTGTTAGATAGTTAAATAAAGTAATTATAAGAAAATGATTAGTTTTCGGGGTATTGACAAAGCTCAATACTCTTTTTTTATATACTAGGAATTTGTTTTGTATAGAAGAATAAAATAAAAAATAGAAAATTTTGTAATTTGCTTGATTTGCGTACGTTTGTTTGGTATAGTCTTGTTAACTATGAACAACAAGGAGGAATAACATCATGTATATGTATAAAAGTTATCAGTTTCGTCTTTATCCAAATGATAAACAAATCATTCAAATCCAAAAGACGTTTGGGTGTACAAGGTTTGTTTATAATCATTATCTTGAAAAAAGAAAAAAGAACATTTAACTTGTTTTGATACGATTAAGGATTTACCCAAACTATATCAGGAGTACCCATTTTTAAAGGAAGTGGATTCTTGTAGTTTAAGATGCAGTTTATTTGATTTAGAAGATGGCTTTAAACGATTTATCAAACATCAAAACAATTATCCTAAGTTTAAAGGAAAGTATAGTTCAAAAAGAAGTTATCGAACGAATTATATTACGAGTATTTATAAAGAAAGAAAATATGAGAATATAAAAGTAGATTTAAAAAGAAAAGTAATTACTCTTCCTAAGTTAAAAGAAGTAAAAATAAATGGCTATCGAAA
>CALVOU010000017.1 GCA_944350365.1 uncultured Bacilli bacterium | reverse complement strand
AAAATGCAAATTTTATCAATTAAAATCTGCACTTTCACTTTTATTGGTGGATTTACAATTTACTTTTGAAATTCACCTGAGTAAGGAAAAAACGACTATTTTTCTTCAAATGAGACAATTTCTTGATAAATCTCTTGAACCTCTAACGCCATTTCCGAATTTTCATAATAAGTTTCTAAAATTGGAATAATATTTTTCTTTCTAGTCTTAGCCATCTTATCGATAATCTTTTCTAATTTTTGAACCGCTAAACGAATACTTTCCCGATCTTGAATTTCTACTCGAGAAGGAATCTGCATAATTCCCATTTTAGTTTCTTTACCTGTAAAACGATAAACAATTTGGTCTATTTTCCGATAAAAAAGAGGACGTTGATAATTAGTATAAATCATCATCGCATAAAATAACGGTAAATACTCTTTCTTTTTCATTTTTATCTCTTGATGATATTGAGTTTTTAACTTAACATATTGAACAAGAATATATTGCTTCTTTTTGTGAGGAAAAGTTTTCTTTTGTTCTTTTACTTGAATATGGATATGATTTTTAAAAGTAAAATACAAGAAAACGATAATTAAAAACCAAACCATAAGTTTCATTTCTTGGGCAGTTGGAAAAACAGATTCTACCTCCAAAATAAACATTTTATTGACAAAATAGCCAAGAACAATAGAAACTGCATATATCTGAGTATAGTAACTAGTATTCATCAATTCATCTTGACGTAAAATTGATCTGACATAATAAATTCGAATAAGAAGTTCAAACAAAATAACGAAAAATAAATTATCGAGAGCAATAGGTAAAGATAAGGCCGTAATTATACCAGATAGTAATACAATATAAATAACTGGGATAATGGCATGAACAATATTATTCTCTTCTTCACTCTTATCTAAATAATTCAGAATAAAGAAAAGAATTAAACCAAAAATAAAATAAAAAATAAGATCGAGTAAATTCATAATAACCCCCCTAAAAATCAGTGTTATTATATAATACTTATCAAAAAAAAGCAAATTTCTGCTGATTTATTTGAATAATGCATAAAATTTGGCAACTAACACTTGAAAAAAAGGGGCTCGATAGATAAATTTAGCGGAATTTGACAAAGTAGCCACTACTACTTTTCGTTCGATACTAGCTAGATCTTTCTTACTAAAAAATTGAAAGAAAAAGCGCTGTTTTCTTCTAATTTCTGGATAAACGGAAGAAAAGATTGCATCAAGTTTTAAGTATTTTTCCTGATTATCAATCATTACCTCATTAAAACCAGTATAATAAATCCCAGGTTCAACGAGTTTTACCGTAATATCTATATCCAGTAATTTTACTTCCTTTCGAAGCGCAGTAGCAAAACTAATCAAAGAAGCTTTAGTTGCTGAATATGAACTCATAAAAGGAATAGGTACTATACCAGCTAAGGAGGAGATAATCACGACTTTTCCTTTCTTCTTCTTAAGAAACAAAGAGGTAGCATAAAGTTGAATCAACTCAATAGTAGAAAACACATTCACTTCAAAATTATAGCGAATCGCATCAACAGATAAATCTAATAACGCTCCCCCTACTCCAAGCGCCGCATTATTAATCAAACAATCAATGTCTAGATCAAAAATCTGATGACGACTTTTGGGATCAGTAATATCCAATATCAAAACAGACATTTGTTTTTCTAATTGATAAAATTGAATTTTTTCTTTGGTAGGAATAAGTTGATTTTCTCGATGAATACCAAGGTACACATAATGACCTAATTTAGCTAATTTTAACGCTGTTACAAAACCTATTCCTGAAGTAGCACCTGTAATGAATACTTTCACTTAAATCACCATTATTAATATGAAAAAAAAATAAAAAATGATTACAAAAATCATTTTTTAAATAATAATCTCGTTAAAAAATCTTTTTTCTTTAACAAAGTAGGAAATTTTTTTTCTGGATTAGCACAACGGATAGCTGTTCCCAAAAGAGTATAAATAGAGCCAAAACCAAGTTTATACAAAGACTTATCATAACGCTTATCTACTAAAATAACCGGAACCGAGCCTGAAAAATTAACTAATTCTGATTGATTGGCATGTGATATTTCCTTTTTTATACCAAATAAAGAAGAAATAATCAACGTATATTTTTCCCAACACAAATCTTTAATCATTGCTAAATTTTGATCAATTTGAGTCAACTTATTTTGTAACTCCTCGATAGAAGTACATTGATCAACTCGGTGATTAATAATAATCACTTGATAATTAGGATCATTTATAATTGTACTCATCTTTTCCTGCGAAAATAAAATACCATTATCCGTTACGGCAAACTTTACTTTATCGTTAGGTGCTTTCATCGTTAAGCCATTTGCCATGTAATAAATCAAATTAATATTTTCTTGATCAGCTAAAACTAAAGCCGTCAACCCTGCCTGTTCTAAGGCCTTTGCCATTGAAGTTTCAGAACTTAGTGGTTCATAAAGATGAGATATTTTTAAAGTAGTTTTGAGTGGAAATAATGATTGAAAATGAAGAGTTTGTGTATTGACAGAATGAGTAATAGACATGGGTGGATTACTGAGAAATTGTAATAATCGATCACAATTGATTCCTTCGTAATTGAATACAAAGATCATATCATTATCATGTAAAGAAAAACCATCAGTTACACAAAAACCTTTTGCATCACATGGGGCAACTTTGGCATTCCATAATGACTCCAATTTTTTATCTAATTCGTTCCAACGCTCCCCAGTACCCCGAAAAAACATTCTCCCTAAATCTAACAATTCACTAGTCTTTTCCGGTTGCTCAATAATTGATAGGCCAAAAATCATTCCAATCTTAATTTGGGTTAAAGAATCATAATTTAATTTGTTTAAAATTTTAATTAATCGTTTATACCCATCTAATAATTTCTGAGGCAAGACAACGTGAACAAAAATCTTCTTATTAGAATCTATTTCTAATGCGCGAATAAAACCTTTCAAATGTTCTACTACTCTCTCATCATCCAATAAACAAAATATATGAATAGTTCCTTCTAAAATACGAAGAAATTCCTTAAAATGATTAAAATTAGGATTGGTATCAAATTGATTTTCTTCAATCATAGTTTCCATAAATGAATACCCTAATGGCTTCATATTTCCCATGCTAAAAATCTGATATCCACTATTATAGTCAGATGTCGTAGTAGGAAGTGAAGTAAATAAATATTCATTCATTAACCGATCCATATTAGGCATTAAATTTTCATGATAAACATTACAAGAATCTGCCTTTTCAATTCCTAAGCCATTAATTAAAAACATTACTGTTTTATTCACGAATATCCTCTCCTTATTCTTATTCTTACTATATTCATTGTAACGATAATTCTATAAATTGTCAACAAAGCAACTATCCAAAGAAAAAAGAACTAATTTCTTAGCTCTCTAATTTATTTATCGCTATCTTTCTTCGAATTAACCGAGACAAATTCTCGTAATTCCCTATAATAATAAGCGCTACCAAGCACAAATGAAATCAAAATAAAGAACAGTAAAAATGGAATGAGTAACGACAAAAAGAAGAAATATAAACACCATTTCCAAATAATTAAACTAAACAAGACAATAAGTAATAGCAGAAAACCAATAATAGGTACTGAATAAGCAATACAGAATACCGTCCTACCATACTCAGTCTTACGAAAAGCCCTAATATATTTTTTTATTTTCTTTTGACTGCATTGATAAATATTCATCTTTAATCTCCCCTTCGAAATAATTATAAACCATCAACAAAGCCCCCAATCGATCATCACCTCCAAGTTTATCATACCATTTAAACTATACTATAGTTCAAATATAATCTAACGTAAACAGAAAAGATCACTTGTTTGACATCAATTTTACTGTTCTTCTTCAGCAAGTAATAATTACTAGGCTTGTTTTTCTTTCAAATCTTCAAACATCTTGGCGACGGTTTCATTATGATGTGTCAATTTTTTAATGGTTAAATCCTCGGCTTTATTTTTAGCAATTCGCAAATTATTTTCACTAGAAAGTAAAGCCTCCTTTGTCTTTTGTAAATGATCAATCGTCTTATCAATCTCATCGATCGCTTTTTTGAACTTCTCACTGGCGAGTCGATAATTACGCCCAAAGCTCTCTTTAAAATTGGTGATATCTTCTTCAAAATGAGAAATATCAATATTTTGATTTTGAATAGCTTGTAACTCTTTCTTATAAGTTAATGAATGAACAGCCATTCCACGAATTAAAGTAATTAACGGAATAA
The DNA here is from genome assembly GCA_944350365.1 of uncultured Bacilli bacterium. Lineage (GTDB taxonomy): Bacteria > Bacillota_I > Bacilli_A > RF39 > UBA660 > Alloscybalousia. The sequence continues at coordinate 25,642 of CALVOU010000017.1, read as the reverse complement.
AAAATTGTGGGCGAATGACATACATCTTATCATATTGATAAGACATATCGACAATACCACTATTATAGTAATCATTGTCTAACTCTAGTAAAGTTACTAAAACAGCATATTCACATTTTTTCTCACGGCGATCCTTATCTAATTCTTTTAAAAAATCTTCATTTTTGTGTTTAGTTGCAGTTGTATCAGCTTCATTTTTCATTTCAAACATAATAGAAACAATCTCTGTACCATCCTCGTCAAAATCTCGGAAAATAAAATCTCCTTTAGAACCTGTTTTGATATCGTTATCTTTTTCAAAATAACAGTTCTTAAAAAGTGGTCGTAACCGATTAAACTCATTACTACAATGTTGTTCTAAGGATTCACCAATCATTTTCGTCGACTGCCTTGCCTTAAAATCACGATAATAAGCAATCTGTTCATCTTTATCTTTAATTTTTTCTTCGAAATGTTCCCGTAATGTTTTTTCTTTTAATAAATATTCGTTTTTACTTAGCGTTAACTCGTTATTCAATTGAGTAATTTCTTGGTCTTTTTGAATAACTGCTTCTTGAACAGAATGTTTTAACTCAGTATCTTTTAACTGAAGTTCACCCTTTAATTTTTCTATTTCTAAGCTTTTTTTCGTTAATTCTTCTTGATGAACAACTTCTAATTTATGTCTAGTTTCTTCTTCTTTATGACTTAATTCTTTTTTGAGTCCAGAAATTTCTAAGTCTTGTTCTCCCAATTGTTTAGCAAATTTTTTTTCAAGTTCAGCTTCTGCCAACTTAACTGCACTTTCTTGACTAGTTTGATATTGTTTTTCTCGAGAAGCGATCTCTCTAGCAAACTCTTTATCCCTAACTTGCTTAACAATGGCTAAATAATCAGTCTCTTGTATTTGAAAAATAGTCCCACAATGTGGACATTTAATCTCGTTCATATAATCACCTTCTTTAAATTGAAGCTTGTATGTCAAACGTTTTATGCAAAAACAACAATCTATTGATATATAACTAATTTTTCCTGTGTGTTTAAATTAAAATAATCCGAAGAATCTTCTATTTCAGCAATAAAGAAATAAGGGTCTCTTTTTAATTTATAGGTTAATACTTTTTCATTGTTTAATTCATGATCATATAATATAGTATAGGTATTATCCTCATCTCTAGCCATTACACCATAATAATTAATATTATAAATATGAGTGCTAACAGGTTCTAGTATTGAATTAAAATCACTATCTAGAGCATAATAATATCCTGTTGATGAGAAGACGTAATAATTATCATCATAGTAACCTATCCAAGTTGCCCCTTGATTATCAGATAAATCTCTTACTTTGTTTCCAGATTGATCAAAAATCCCTTGCTCGCTGTCATCATAGTAATAATCATTTAAAACTTCATCACCAGTATCTTTATAAAAAATTTGTCCATTTTTATTTAACTCATACGATGTAGTTAATTCTAAAACATGATCATTTTTACTTCTAATTTTATATTTCCATTCTGTATAATCACTAGAAAAGATATCTGCATAAACTTCGTCAATCACATAGTCACCATTTAAATTATGTTGTACTTGTTCTATTTTTTCTTGTGTATCGATATCATACAAAAATTCAACAGTTGTCACAATACCATTACTATAAGTTGCGGCAAACCAATTCTCTCCTACATATTCGTATGAAGAAGAAGCTATATCTTCATCAGTAATTTCATACTGAATATTTCCATCTACATCTATAACCTCTGTTTTGGAAGTAGTATCTGATGGAGAAGAATCATTTGTCTTTCTAATTAATAAATTACTATCTGAAATGCCAAACTCATATTGTACTTCATCTGATGAAGTTAAAAGTTCTTTACCCGTTTTATCATATATAATTTGATTATCATAACTTGTTTTTACAATAACATATCCATTCTTATTAATTAATGCATATCCATCATCCAAAGAAATAGTCCCTTGAGCATTACCATTTTTATCTATGATATATGTTGTATTATCTACAGAAGTTACTACCGCATACTCTTCGGATATCGCATTTATTTCTTTTATTTCAATTGTTTCTTTTTCTTCAGAAGATTCTGTTTCAGTGTGATTACTATTTTCTTCCTTTTTAACATTTCCATTTCCACAGCCTGTTACCATTATTGTAGTCATTACAATAAAAAGCATAATGCATGCATAAAAACCAATCTTATTTTTTTTCACATTTTTCTCCCTCTTTCAATTACTTATTTAATACCATAATAACATTGTTTTTTCAAGTCTATTTTTTCATCATTTACATTGTAGTAGTATCAATGTATAAAAGAGTTTGTTATAGATTAAGAAAGCACAAAATTCTATTAGTACTTGAGCATAATTTTTTATTCTATCACAACACATATTGATATATAATTGCGCATCAATCAATCGACCACACTATCCTTTTTCTGTTTTTCTAAGAAAAGATAGACAAGGTTACTTTTTGTGATATAATAATAATAGTTTTTGTCCTCGTAGCTCAGTAGGATAGAGCGATCGCCTCCTAAATAAGGGGCTGTGATTAAGGACACATTGTCAAGCCCGATAACATGGGCAACAACTGTTCTCGTAACTCAGTTGGATAGAGTATCCCTCTCCTAAGAGTGTGTTCATTTTTTAGAGGGTGTGAGGGCGAACATAAAACATACATTATCCCCTTATATTTAGGGGATTCAGATGTCCTTGTAACTCAGTTGGATAGAGTAACGACCTCCTAAGTCGTAAGTCGGCAGTTCGAATCTGCCCAAGGACGCCAGATGAGATTATATGTCTTGAAATTATAAGGGTTTCAAGGCATTTTTTATTTTTTAAAAAGTGATATAAAGTGATACAACATGATTTGGCATAATATTTGTTACGGCACTTTTTAAGGCACCACTATAAGATAACTTAACTATCGGTAAAACAAGGGATAAAACACCATCTTAAAAGTAGCTGCACTTTAAAAAGTGACAGAAAGGAAAGAAAATGGAAGAAAAATTAAAAGATTTAAAGGATGTAAACTTCTATTTTACGGATAATATGAAACAAACTTTGTTTGATATGTTGGCTATTCAAAAACTTTTAGAGAGTGATGACTTAAACTATAAACAACAGAAAGAACTTGAGATAGAAAAGAACAGACTATTAGATATTTTTAGAACAGAACTACAAGAGAATAATCCGATAGAAGTTTCAATAGTAAGAGCATTCTTACAAATGAAAGAAGATGGAGAAAAATAAGATGGAAAAGTTAATTGAAATAACAGACCCAAAGGAGATGGAAAAATTTGTTAAATCTAGTAATTATTTACTTGTTGATGATGGATTGGATGAATATGTAATTCATGAGTCAGATTTAGTTAATTATATTTATAACAGAAATGAGGAAGTAACTATTTATAAACCAGATGGAGAGTTTCTACTTTCTACTATTGGTTTCTTTTTAAATAAAATTTCTTATAATGAAAGACAAAAAATAATAGAGAGACTTATCAGATTACAACTTGGAGAAGAAGAATCTAGAGTTACATATTATTGTGAATCAACTATCCTAGATTACATGTAGTCTTACACTTTATCTATTGTTACTCTATTTTTAATAGACTTACTAATTCATTTATTATATAGAGTAAATAACTAATTATATTTTTAATATATACTTTAAATAATAATTCTTATAAATCTATTTATTAGTATATAAGTAAAGTAAAAAATTAAGAAAGGATGTATTATGACTTATAAGGAATTTATTAGAAAGTCAGATAATGTAAGAAGAAAAAGAGATATAATATTACTATCAGAATTATTAGATTTGTATGATGAATATTATAAGAGCAAAAAGAAAAAACCTATTGAACCAATTATTGTATATAATGAGATTCATGATTGTTTAAATTATTCAGAACGAGAAATAGAAATTATCATACAACAAGCCCAAATATTAAGAAATGAGCAAAATCAATAACAGATTTTGCTTTTTTGTGCTTAACAATCGCCAAAATTCGACATTTTATGATATAATTGTATTGTATTTGGGGATACGATGTTTTTGAGAGGAATGTTAGTATGTTTGGAGATAAGAAAAGTCTAAGTGAAACAGAAATTAGAACAAGGTATATAACACCATCTTTAGTTAGTGCCGGATGGTCTTATGATAATATTCATGAGGAAAAATCATTTACAGATGGTCGTGTTATAGATAAAGGTCATGGAGAATATTTCAGAGGAGAAAGAAAAAGAACAGATTATCTTTTAACTTATAACTCAAGTTATATTGCCGTAGTTGAGGCAAAAGATAATAATCATCCTATCGGATATGGTATGCAACAAGCAATTGACTATGCGAAAATGCTTGATGTTCCTTTTGCATTCTCTTCAAACGGAGATGGATATATTAAAAAGAACATGATTACTAAAGAAGAAGTTGAAATTGGACTTGATGAATTCCCATCTCCAGAAGAAATGTGGAAAGAATATATTACTTGTTCTGGTATTTCAGAAGAACAAGAAAGAATTATCAAAGAACCTCTATACCCATCAAAGTATGCCCCGAGATATTATCAACAAATAGCAATTGAAAGAACTTTAAAAGCCGTTGCAAAGGGACAAGATAGAGTTTTACTTGTTATGGCAACTGGTACTGGTAAAACATATACCGCATTCCAAATCATTTATAGATTATGGAAATCAAGAACTAAGAAAAGAATCCTATTCCTTGCGGATAGAAATATATTGATTGACCAAACTATGGTTAATGACTTTGCACCATTCAAAGGTGTTATGACAAAGATTAAAGGTAAATATGACCCCGCTTACGAAGTTTATTTAGGTTTATATCAACAATTAAAAGGTTCAGATGGAAGACCAGATTTATATAAGACATTCCCATCAGATTTCTTTGACTTAATTGTTGTTGATGAGTGTCACAGAGGAAGTGCGGCCGAAGATTCTTCATGGAGAGAAGTTCTATCATACTTTGGTAGTGCAACTCAAGTTGGTTTGACTGCAACACCTAAGAATGAAAAGACTATTCAAAATTACGAATACTTTGGAGAACCAGTTTATACTTATTCTCTTAAACAAGGTATTGAGGATGGATTCCTTGCACCTTATAGAGTATTAAGAGTTGGACTTGATAAAGACATCGAAGACATTATTGTCAAGAAAGGTACTCTTAACACAGATGGCGATGAGGTTGATGAAGGTGTTTATGGTGGTACAGATATAAATAAGAAATTGGTACTTCCAGAAAGAGACAAACTCGTTGCAAAGATTATCACAGATTATATGAAAGAAACTAATCGTAGAATGGATAAGACTATCATATTCTGTGTTGATGAAGAACACGCAGATAGAATGCGAAGAGAACTAATCAATCAAAACTTAGACATGGTTGAAAAGGATGATAGATATATCATGAGAATTACTGGTTCAGATGGAATCGGTAAAATGCAACTTGATAACTTTATCAATCCAAGAAAGAAATATCCAACTATTGTTACTACTTCAAAACTTTTAACAACTGGTGTGGATGCTAAAACATGTAAGTTTATTGTAATAGATACAAACATTAAAAGTATGGTTGAATTTAAACAAATTATAGGTCGTGGAACTCGTATATCAGAAGAATTTGATAAGTATGCTTTTACTATCATTGACTTTACTGGTGCAACAGAATTATTCAAAGACCCTAAGTTTGATGGAGATGTTGAAATTACACCAGTTATATTAGTTGACCATCCAGTAGTTAAACCAGGAGAAAAACCAGAACCTAAGATACCAGTTGAACCAGGTCAAGTAATTCCGGCAACTAAACATAAAAGAAAACCTAAAATAGTTTTACCAAATGAAAGAGTTACAGAATTATATAGACAACAAAAACTAATTGATGAACACGGAAACTTAATTACAGAAAACTTCACTCAATTTGTTAAGAATAAGATTACTGATGAATTCAGTACATATTCATTATTCAAACAATATTGGGATTCAGAAGAAATGAAAGAAAATATTATTAAAGCATTGGAAGAAAAAGACATTTATTTGAATATATTAGAGGAAGAAGTTGGCGAAGAATATGACCCATTCGACTTATTAGTACATGTTGCTTATGGTAAGAAACCTCTTACAAGAAGTCAAAGGGCAAGAAAAGTTAAGCAAAGTGAATACTTTGATAAGTATAGTGAACAAGCTAAAGAAGTTTTATCAATCATACTTGATAAATATGTTGATGGTGGTATAGAAGAACTTGAGAATCCTAACATTCTTAACATTCCAGAGCTATCGGCTTTCGGAACTATAATGGAAATTATTATGACAATATTCATGGGGTTACAAAACTTCCAAAAAGCATTAGAAGATATGAAATCTAATTTATATAGTTTGGAGGCATAGGATGAATAAAAAAATAGGATTAATTATTATAGTATTATGTGCTTTAATTGTTACTGGATGTGGAAATTCAAATAATACTAAAAACAATAGTAATAATAAAAATGAAGATAACAAAATAAGTTGTTCTATCAACAATAATAATGGCAAGGATGATTATTATATAAATGAATCGTTAGTTTGTCCTCAATTTAAAGAAATAGCATATTCTGGAGATAGATTTTTTATCACTAATTCTGGAGAACTTTACGAGTATTCAGACAAAAAATATTCTACTACTAATAATAATTGTAAAAAAGCTAATACTGATGTTTTATTTGATAAAATTATAGAAAACACACTTGTGAGTAAAGATGGTAATTTCTATTCATTCTTTGAGGGTAATTTAAAACGAATTACTGATGATGAAATTCAAAAAGGTCGTGCATGGTATGGTTTAGACCAAATGGAGATAAAGGTTTATAAGGTTAATAATAATATATTTTATTTAGACCAATTAGATAATGAAAAACCAGAAATATACGGATATGTAGATGGCAATAGTATTTACTCGATTTCGTATGATTGGAATTCAGATAAAACAAATGAAAAACTATTGATTACTTTCAAAGATGGAGAAGAAGTTGAAAAAGTTACAAATGGTTTTGTTGTTACAAATAAAGGATATTATAGATATGGAATTACTAATCAAAAAGAGTGTTCTGAATATGAAGATATAAAATGTGAATACGGATTAGTTCAAGTAGATACAAAAGATAATTGCTCAAATGAGATATTCTATGTAAGTAATGGATTGATTGTTACACAAAACATGGTTAAATAAACGAAAGGAAAATTATTTGATGGAAACAATAAAATGTAAAGAATGTGGAAAAGAATTATCATCAAAAGCGGAAATATGTCCTAATTGCGGAGTAAGAATAAAAAAGAAAAGTTTTATTAGTAAAGCATTTAGATTTTTTGAGATAATTGGTGTTTTAATTGTGATTGGTATTATATGTGTTGTCGTATATTCACTTATCAGAGACTTATCCAGAAAAAATAGAGAGAATAGTTATGTTGGAATTTGGGAATTAGTTTCAAAACAAGGCAATGTAACATATTCAAAAACTTATACTTCAGTTGGAGTTGATGAAACTTATACAATAGATTATACAATTATAATTGATGATAAGTTAAACTTTGAAAAGGATAATGTATATTATGGAATCGGTGGTGGTATTGGTTGCGGACCATTTGATGAACCAATTACAAAAAGATGTAACGGTGCAAAACCAGTTTTATTATTAAATGATAATGATAAAATATTTGCAATAAATTTTAATACAACTGATGGAAATAGTGTATATTTATGCTTTAAAAATACAGAAAAAAGAACTATAAAACAGGTATCTTGTAAAGGCGCAAATTCTGATAAGTATAATGATAGTTTATATAGTGCTAATGGTGGAATTGAAGAAGATTTTGATATAGTTTATAAAAAAGTAAAATAAGAAAGGAAGTCTCTTATGGCAATAAATATGAAAAACCTTAGACAAATAATGTGGAAAGATGATGGTGTTAACGGGGACGCACAAAGACTTGAACAGACTGTCTGGATGTTATTCATGAAGTTATTTGATTCTAAGGAAGATGAATGGGAAATCAAAGCAAAATTAAAAGGTCAAACTTATGAAAGTGCTATTCCAGAAAAATATAGATGGAAAAATTGGGCTTTAGATGAAAGAGGAATGACTGGAGATGAGTTAATTGAATTCGTTGAAACTATGTTCAAGGAAATTAAATTACTTCCAGTTGATAATGTTAGAGACCAAATAGTTCATGATGTATTTGCAGATACTCATAACTACATGAAAAGTGGTACTCTATTAAGACAAGTTATAAATGAAATAAATAACACAGATTTTAATGTTAACAAAGAAAGACATGACTTCAATGATATTTATGAGGGAATGTTACTTGAAATGCAAAGTGCCGGTAGTTCTGGAGAGTTTTATACACCAAGACCAGTTACTGAATTCGTTGTTGAAATGGTTGACCCTAAAGTTAATGAAAGAATATTAGACTTTGCATGTGGTACTGGTGGATTCTTAACTTGTGCAATTGAACATTTTGAAAATACAAATCAAATTACTGGTGCCGATGATGTTGAAAAGATTCAAAAGAACATTCAAGGTATAGAGAAAAAACAACTTCCTTATGCCTTATGTATGACTAACTTATTACTACATGGAATTGATATTCCTAACATTGAACATAGAAACTCTCTTACTGGAGAAGTGTCTGGATTTAGTGATAGTAAGCAAGTTGATGTTATTGTTACTAATCCTCCTTATGGTGGAATTGAAGAAGATGGTGTTTCATCAAACTTTGCAAAAGAATTTCAAACTAAAGAAACTGCAGACTTATTTATGGCTTTACTTATGGAAAAGTTATCAGATAATGGTCGTGCCGGTATAGTTCTTCCAGATAGTATTTTATTTGGAGATGGTGTTAAGAATAATATTAAGGCAAAGTTGTTAAAAGAATTTAATTTACATACGATTGTAAGACTTCCAGAGGGTGTCTTCGCACCTTATACATCAATAACTACTAATTTGTTATTCTTTAACAGAGATCCAAAAGGAACTAAAGAGATTTGGTTTTATGAATTAGAACTTCCAGATGGACTTGCTAGATTCACAAAAACAAACCCTATTAAAAAACATCATTTTGATAAAGTAAAAGCATGGTGGAATAATCGTGTAGAAAATAAACAAGCATGGCTTGTTAAAGTCGAAGATTTAAAGAACTATAATCTTGATTTAAAAAATCCAAGCAAGGTTGATGAGACAGACTCATATACTATTGAAGAAATAATAGATAAAATGAAAGAAATAACACAAGAAAATTCAGATATACTTTCTAAGTTAGAGGGTATGCTAAAATGATTAAAAATGAATTATTGAAGAAAAAAATATTATATAGTGCTATACATGGTAATTTAATTGAGAACGACATTTCATTAAAGCCAGTTGATGAAAAACAAACAACTGACAATATTCCATTTGATGTACCAAGTAATTGGAAATGGTTAAAATTAAGTGAATGTACAAATTTTAATGTCGGTAAAACTCCATCAACACATGATAATACAATGTGGGGAGAAGATATTGATTGGATATCGATTTCGGATATGGAACATCGAAAATATGTCAAATCTACCTCTAAAAAGATTAGTACAAAAGCTTTGAATGAAACATTTAGAGGTTTACTTGTTCCAGAGAATACATTGATAATGAGTTTTAAATTAACGATAGGTCGATTATCTCTTACATCTAAAAAATGTGTTCATAATGAGGCAATTATATCTATATTTCCAAAGAAATACTTGTCTAAGATGTATTTAATGAATGCTTTAGATGGACTTGATTTAGAAAATGATGTAAAAAAAGCAATTAAGGGTAAAACTTTAAACTCGAAAAGTTTGTCCGAAATACTCATTCCGGTACCACCTTTAGAAGAACAAATTAAAATAGTAGAAAAAATCGACATGCTTTTTCAATTGATAGAAAAAAAAGAAGAAAATGACCAAGATAAAATTAAGTTAAAGGAAGTATTAAAAGAAAGAATAATTGATAGTGCTATACATGGAACTTTAGTTGAAAATGGAAATCAAAATTCAAGTGATTTATTAGAATATATTAAGAAAGAAAGAAACAAATACTCACTAAAAGAAAGTATGGATAAAATAAATAATTCTGCTATTGAGTTTGATATTCCTGAAAATTGGAATTTAACAGAGTTGTATCAATTATATAATTTTATTGATTATAGAGGTATGACACCAAATAAAATAAGTGATGGCGTTCCTTTAATTACTGCAACTAATATAAGAAGTGGCTATTTAGATATGTCAAAAAAAGATTATATTACAGAAGAAGATTATAATAATAGATTATCCAGGGGTGAAACTAAGCCTGGTGATTTATTGTTTACTACTGAGGCACCAATGGGAAATTGTGCTATCAATACATTTGACAAATGTAGTACAGGGCAAAGAATTATTACATTTCAAACCTATGGTGATTCTGTTCTTTACAATAAACTATTTATGTATTTTATAAATTCAAAGCCTTTTCAACAAGAGATAAAAGATAATGCTACTGGTGTAACTGCTACTGGTATAAAGGCTTCAAAGTTGAAAAAAATGTTGATACCAGTTCCCCCTTTAGAGGAACAAAAAAGAATTGTTGAAAAGATAGAAAGTTTATTTGAACTTATAGAGCAACTTTAATAGAGTTGCTTTTTTTGTTAACAGAAATTGTACTTTTAAGATTTCATCTCTACTATATAAGTAAATGTAAGGGGTGCTTATTATATATATAATATTATATAAATATAAGTAATAGGACTCATAGTATATAAGATAAACTATATATTATTTTATCTTACAATAGAATTATATTATAATTTATCTTCCATCTGTAAAGTATATATTAAAAGAAAAAGAAAAGAATATTATCCAACCCCTAATACATTATATTACTCACTTCGTTCGTAATATAAGTATGCCCCTTCCTTCTTAAGAAAAGAAAAAGAAAAGTTGTTTTGCTAGATTCAATTTGGGGTTACCATTGTTTTTTAGAACCGCAAATTCCTTTTTTTACTAAACCCATCCCCACCCATTAAATAAAACACCAATTTCCGCTATCTCTCGGCTTCGAAAGATTCTAGATATACAGTTAGTCTAGATGATTGTTAAAGTGTCTAGAATTGGCTAAAAACAAGCGAAAAGAGGTATGTTTAAGAACTAGTGTTCGATAATGTTTTTGACTCTGTTTCTATATATATCTATATAGGTATTATATGTATGTTTTTTAGAGTTTTTGTTTTTGATGTCTTCTATAAATATGAGGAGGCAGATGATCGAATGGATGAAAAATATTACACATTGGAAGAAATATCAGTAAGACTTAAGACACCAATTCTTTATTTAAGAAGAATGGTAAGAGAAGAAAAACTAATTGCACACAAGATAGGAAGAAATTATAAGGTTAAAGAATCAGATGTTAAGAAATACATTGATTCTTGTAGGTATAAAAATGTCGGATAAAGAGTTACTCAGAGCAATAGGACTTGATGATAGGACAATTACTATTGGTCTTGATGATGAGTATGCACAAATGATGTTAGAGAAAAAGATTGATTCCTATCTTAAAAAGTTGGATGAAGAAAAGAAAAAAGAAGACATAATAGAACAACTAAAACATGGTCAAGAAAGTTTCAAGGAGAAACAACATCTTATTGAGATGTTAAAAAGCAATCTGGTTTACAATGTAATTAAAGACATGTTAATCAGAGATGGATTCAGTTATAGATGTCCTACTTGTGTTGATTTGTCTGGTCAATATGGAAGACCAATTCAAAGTTATCCAAAGTATAACAAAAAATAAGAGATGAACCTAATCATCTCTTTAATTTTTTTAACCATTATACTTTTTATCAAAGTAAGCAATTTTTCCTATTTGCACAAAAAGTTGATTATAATATTCGATTATTTCGTTAGAAGTTATATATGCTTTATCTTTTATATTGTCATAATAACAACTATAATTACATTCGGATAAATCTTTTTTCCATTTAACTCTGTTACTTAATTTTTGTTCTTCATAATAGAATAAATTTTCTTGTAGTTCTCTTACAAATTGATAGTTAACAACTTTATTACCATTAACAGAATTAAAGTATATGTTAAAGTGATATGCTTTTTCTCGTATTTTATCTCTTAGTTCTTTAGTGTATCCAAAAAGCATATTATATATTTCGATTTTTTTCTTTTTACTAAAGATAAAATCTAAACTATCATATAAAGTATAGAATTCAGTTAAATCAAGATTATCAATAACCAAATACGCTTTCATTATTTTTTTCATTTTTGAATAAATTTTTTCTTCATGGTTTTCTTTATTAGAGGCATATAGTTTTTTTATTTCTTTCATAGACATCTTAGAAAATGGTTCTTGATTCTTATAATATTCATAATATTCTTCAAAACTACAATATGAAATATCTTCTAAGTATTCTATATCATTAAAAGAATTTCTTAAAAGTAAGCATTGATTCATAATTGAATGAAATAATTTTCTTCTTTCGGAAAAATAGTATATTAAAGAAGTCACAACAAGTATTATTGAACCGGCAAAAATATTTAACATTATGCCAGAAATATATATTGCTACTTCGGTCTTTACTTTAAAATTTAAATATATACTTATACCTAAAGATAATATTGATATAATAATAGCAAAATAAAATAATCTTTTATTTTCTTTCATGGTTTCACCTCAACAAATATTATATCATCATTTTTGCCGTATTTATGCTATAATAATCAATCAAAGGAAGTGATATGTCATGATTCTATATAATACAAGAACACAAAAGTTACCATTGAGTATAGACTTTTACACTAACAATGCAAATGCTTTAAAGATGTTCAGATATAATGAAACTCTTATGAGTAATTGTAGAGATTATAAGATTCAAGAACAAGTTACTTCAGATGTTTATTACACTTACAATGCTTTAGTTACATTCAATAATACTTTAGATAAGAATGTAATAAATGCTTTTATTTCACTTGATAAGTTCTTACAAGAACATGAAGAGATAGAAAATAGTAGAGACTCAAGATGTAAATCTTATTATGACAAAATGATTTATTGGAATAATAAATATAAAATAGATTCATCAGATAATTCAATTCAAGCAATTCAATCTGATGTTCAAGACTTAATGAGATTCTTAGCTAAGCAAGAGATAGTTAAAGAATCCGGATGTAATTTAAAGAGAAACTATTTTTAGAGGGCAGATGTCCTCTTATTTTTTTGCCTTAATTTAGATACCGAACACAAATCGAACACCGAAACACTTAAAAAATGCTTTTTGGAGGCAGACATGAGGTTATTAAAAATAATAAAATGAAATTGCAAAGAAGAAAAAAGGCCTTTAATACTTTGCAAAAGAAACGAGGTAAGAAAATGAATTTTTTAGAATATGTTAATAAGGATTCAGAGGGTTTGGTTTTTATAGATAAATTAAGAAATGCAATTAAAGGTATTGTTAGTGATGGAATAAAAAAAGAATTTAGGGGTGCAACAAAAGAAGACATTGATAAGTTATCTTTAATGTTAGAGTATAACTTCTTTGATGGAATGTGTTCTGATGATAGTGAATGGGATTTTAAAACTATAAGTGTTGATGATGTTAAATTCTTAATTAGTTCGACAATCGGGTTTCATAACTTATATGGTGGATTAGGTAAAAACAGAATAGAATCATATTCAGAAATATTATGGGATGTAATTTATGTTGCTTTAAGTTCTATTAATGATGAGGAGAAAATTTTTAAATCATCAGAACTTATTAGAAAAGTTTATCAAACGATAAACATGATTGAATGCGGAGAAGATGGATTTTCTTATGATTTATTTACTGATGATGAACTCCAACAATGTATCACAGATATTTATAAATATATGCTTAAAGATAAAATAGAATTCTAGGAGGTGTTGGCTTTGACTAAGGACATGTGTGATATAAAGACTATATCAGAATACTTAGACTTGTCGATTCCATACATACGAAAATTAGTCAGAGCCAGATTGATACCTCATTATAGGTTTGGCAATCGACTAAAATTTGACAAGAATGAAATCGATGAATGGATAGAAACACATCGCCAAGAACAAAGAAAAAGTGTCTTATTATTCTAGGAAAAAAGGCCTTTTTGTGGTATAATGTTTATAGATAGTTAAGTATGTGTTCTATCCCATGAGTTATGAAAGGAGAACTTATGGCAATCAAAAAAATAGATGTGAACAAATACAAAATAACTATTGAACTCGGTTATGATATATTAGGTAATCGTAAACGAAAAACAATCAATTTTACTGGTACTAAGTCAGAAGCAATCAAAAGAGAGGCCGAACTTAAGACAGAGTTTTATCACATGGGAGAATCAAAAAGAATAACAGATTTGACTTTCAAAGATTTGTCAGAGATATTCATTGAGAAGTATTGTAAGCCAAACATTTCTGCCGTTACAACTTGTGGTTATAAAAAGTCTCTTAAGAGAATACTTCCGATAATAGGAAGTAAGAAGTTGAAAGACATTACACCTTTTGTCTTAGATAATATGTATCAGAAATTGAGGACTGGTAAGAATGGTCAAGAGTTAGGATATCATTCAAGTTATAACTTATATAAAGTTGTGAATGTTATGTTTAATCAAGCAATCAGATGGGAGATTATGGATAAGAATCCTAACTTAAAAGCAAACAAGCCAAAGAAAGAACATAAAGAAAAAAACTTCTATGATGTATATCAAGTTAAGAAGTTGTTAGATGTTCTTGAAAATGAATCCATCAAATATAAGATGTTAATCGTACTTGCTTTAGATTCCGGTGCAAGAAGAAGTGAGATTTGTGCTTTAAGATGGTCAGACATTGACTTAGATACAAGAATGGTAAGCATAACAAAATCACTAAAAGTTGTTGAGGGTGTTATTGATGAAAAAACAACTAAGACAGAATCATCCATCAGAACAATTAAGTTAAGTGAATCAACAATCAACTTGATTAAGGAATATAAGAAATGGCAAGAGGCATACAAGTTGGTTAATAAACAAAGATGGATTGGTAAAGATGATAGAGTCTTTACTGCTTTAAATGGAGAGTATATGTTCCCAGGTACTTGTGACCATATATTGAGAAAGATTGTTAAGAAGTATAACTTAGACCCAATATGTTTTCATGAGTTAAGGCATACATGTGCGAGTTTACTCATCAATTCTGGTGTTGACCCTAAGACTGTCAGTAAGAGATTAGGCCATTCAGATACATCAATTACTATGGAAATATACACACATGCTTTTGAAGAAAGTAAAAATGCTTGTGCGGATAGGTTCGATGAAATGATGAAAAAGTTAGAAATGACATAAAAATAAGACATCATGGCACCAATTTACGGCACCTTGATGAAAAACGAGTTCAAAAAAAATTAAGTTAAATTAAAAGAAACCCTTTATTTATAAGGATTTCTTGAGATATAGTTCAGGTGTCCGAGGGATGAGGAACAGACCCCTCCTAAGCGATAGGTCGTTGGTTCGATTCCAATCGGGGACGCCATTTATAATTTCATAACAGGTTAAGACCCACTTCTTTATAGTGGGCTTACTAATGAATAAAAGATCAGAACTTTCCTTAAAGAAAACTGATCTTTTTTTACCCATTATCTTAAATAATTTAATAAAATAATAAACATAAATGAAACTGAAGTAGACAACTGTTTACGTAAAATGTAAGTTTTTTCATAAACCGCAACAATATCATCGACTAAATCTACTATCCAGCTTTCCAAATATTTAGGTACTCGTAAATTAACAGGAAACATATGAGTTGCGATAATATCTTTTTCCATATCAGAAAGTTCAAAATAACGGCAAGCATTTTCTAAAGCATACTGTGGATGTTTAACTAAAACCGTAGTTCTTGTCTTCTTATCTATCCCCTCGTTTTCTTCAAAGAAAAAATCATGTAATAAAGCAGCTCGCGCTACTCGGTCATAATCTAAACGAAATAACTTACTTACACGATAAGCCCAAAAAGAAACTCTCACTGAATGGTCATAACGATTGTTACCATGATGAGTAATAGAAGACAAGCGTTGGAACTCCTGATGCTCCAATATATCTTGAACAATATATAGATATTCCCGATCGGTAATCTGTCGATTCATATACTGCCACCCCTAATAATATTATTACACTAAAATAGATGGTATCACATTTTTAATCGTTTTTCAATGAAAAAAGGAGAAATAAATCTCCGATCTATGTAAAGCGCTTACAAAAATAAACGACTTACTATATATTATGGCAAAAAAAAGAAATAGTTACCCTCTTTTTTTAGTTCTCAAAAAGACTTGTCAACTATAGGTTACTACTAAGCAACTAGTCAATGAATTGTAAAATAAATAATATCCACCAGTCTGTATATATTCTATATATTCTACTATTAACATATTTTTAATAAGTAATTTTTAAGTATTAAAAAAAGAAATTTTATTTTAATAAACCATCTTTAGAATAATATTTATTTAAAATTAATATTACCGTTTTAAGCATATTCAGATAAATTGCCATGTTTATTCCATCATTATTTTCTTTATTTACAGAAATAAAATTCAACATTTTGGCTTCTATTTTCTCATCTAAATCATACACTTCATTTGTTAATCTTTTGAAATTATGTATAAATTGATAACATAGTCCATTATAGTAATCAAAACATATATCAAGCTGTAAATCATGCGTACCCGTAGGATACTTAATTCCGACAAAAATTTTGATCAATTCCATTTCTAATTTTTTCATATAATTTTTTTCCTCACTCTATCCAGAATATTATTTATACTAAAGTGTTAGTATGTGACCACCTCTAGTAAATTATCTACCTAACCAATCGTTCTAACTAAAATTCCACCTTTGATTACCATAGTGATAATTATTAATAAAATTTAATAAACTACTATTTCGATTTACAGAATTTTTGCATCAGCAGTATATTACAATACAACCATAATACATCAAATAACCTGCTTCTTCTTATTCCCTTTCGTATAACTTAATCAAAATATGCAGAGAATCCATGACGTATATAGGAATTATCCGCTTCTATACATTTGATATCTTGAAATTTATTATCTACTGCATTTTGAAGGATAATATTTAACCACTTTTCATTCTTTGAATAAATATCAACAAATTCGTTATCCGTAATTAATAAAATAAGCTGACATTTACTACTAATAAATTCTTCATAAGTTTGTATATCTTCTATTTCATCCCGCGCTCGATTTATTTGTATATTAGCAAATACCGGGTAGTAAGTCCCATATTCTACTAATTTTTTAAATTCTCTATTCGAATAAGATTCCTTATCAAAATAATTTTTTCCATCCAAATTATAAATCTCATCTTCTACAATATCCCATCTATAATTTTCGAAATTGATATTTTTAAATATCTTATAAAAAATATTGTCATACTCATTTTTTATCTTAAAGCGTATCCCAATCACTACTCTCGCTTCCTTTCAATATTAAATATAATATTATCTTTACAAAAATTATAAATGATAATTAAAAGTATAAATGATTAGATTTTTTTTAGAAATATCATACTTCATAGTATAAATTTGATAATCGCCCACAATATCAGGTACAGTATTATATTCACTAAGAGTACTGTTATAAAACAAATAGTACATATCATCGTTAGAAGAAAAAACAGCAGGTACCAGTTTTTTTAACTCGGATGATACCTCAGTACTCAAAATCCAATTATCATTATTCATAATATCTTCGGCTAATGCGGTAGTATCTTCGTGTTCATAATTTACAGTAATAATTTCTAAATCTGAAATATTCTTGTAATCAAACGATTCCAAAGACCCTAATTTTAACTGTCCAGAAGAAGGAACTCTAACATCCATAATCGATTCATAATTTTCGATAATAGAATAATGATTAACTTGATCGTCAAAAGAAGTAGGCAATATTGAAAAAAAGCCAAAAATCAATAAACATATACTCGCAACAAAAGAAATTATCATATTTTTAGAGCAATCTATTCCCCGTTTTTGATAAATATAACTAATTACAGTCGATATAATGGATAGTGGTAACCATAACCAAAATAGCCAAGTAGATTGGATGAAACTTGCATTATGAATATCGTTTACTTCATTATACATCGCAACTGTATATAATCCACCTAAAATACTTAAAATAGATAATCCCGTTAAACACCATATGATTTTTTTTATCATCTTTGACTTTTTTTGATTGTGAATGATTCCCTTCTTTTCGCATAAATGATTTTCTAAATTGTCAACTTTCTTTCTAATAAACTGAATTAACTCTAATGTACAACTGTTTTTTTGTATAATTATAATTTTTTCTTTTCTATTTTCTAAATATTGTAAATAAAAATTAGTATCCGTTTCAATGCTCTTATTAAACCTATAATAATTTATTTTTAAAGACATATCGTTCTTTTTTTGAATTAAGTAAGTACTGTAAAATTCTATTTCTACCTCTATATTAATCTTTTTTTTGATTAAATGTGCTCTTACACTCTTAGTCACAACATTAGAAAGATTTACTTTATAGTAAATTAAATTAAAAATAAAGAAAACAGTAAAGAACAGTACAGCATCAATAACATGTTGAAAACAGACAAATATGATTATGGATATTAAAAAATTTAGAATAGCACTTTTCACTATAAAATTAAAATAAAACTTTTTCCAAAAATAAGGCACCATTCTTCCTATTTCATAACTATCAATATTATTTTTACAACGATAAAGCATCGATTTTCCTTCTTTCTTTTCTAAGTTTTTTCAGTAGTACTTAGAATTAAAGTACCAATATTCGCTGTATTGTACTACCCTAATTATTTTTAATTCTTAATACTTTACCAGTAGCGCTATTAATTCATAAGCCACTACTTGGTGGTAACTTGATCTGATATTCCTACGATATTTTCTCATAGGTCTAGCCGTATTTTCATTCTATCTGTACTACTTACATAATTCGAATAAAAGAATAAATTTTTTTATTTTCCATATCTAATATTAAGATAAGATAGGATTTGTCCTGATTTTTCTTTTTCATTAAATAATAGTTGTTGGTATTCAAAAGTTGCTTAACATCAATATTCTTATCATATGCCTCTTTTCCATCAATTCCTTTAAATTGTCCTAAGCCATTATAAAAGTCCAACAAATTATCTTGAATAGTACTCATATTTTCAGAAGAAATTGCTTCAAAATTATTTACCTCTTTTATTTTTTTTAAAAAATGTGAGTTATAGATTGTTAAAATCGATATGGTATCCCCATCTCTAAAAAAGTATCATAGATAACTTTTTCTTCTTTCACACCGGGTAAATAAATATGCCAATTGATAAAAGCTTCGATTTGACAACCTTTCAATGTAAAAAAACAAAATCCCAAAAATATGGAAATTAGTATTATGATTACTATTATAATTTGTCTTTTCATGAGAAAAAAATCCTTTCAAATCTATTTTACGTTAACATTCTTATCAACCAAATAAATAACCATCACAAAACCAAAAATATTGTTAATCACCCTGTCACAGCAAAGTCAAAATCATATCCACGATATCTAAACATATCGATAATACCAATATTCGTGGTATTTTTAATTTTATTACCTTGATTATCTTTAATATTTAATACTTTACCCTACTTATCGTATTCATAAGATCTACTTGAGTAACTTGGATGTAAAATTCCTATATGTCTCCTTGATATTTCTAATATAACAATAAATATCTGCCACCTCGTATACTTTATTTCTTAAACTAAATTCAGTATATCTTCCATCTGATTCCTTTGTCAACTAATTAGAATATTCTTTGGATTTTCTAACGATAATGTTTACATGTTTCAAACAATAACTGTCAATAGAATAATATATTTAAAATTTCTCTCTACGGTGCGTATGTCTCAATAATCATGTTGCCATTTTCTAGTTTAACTACAACACTTCCATCCTGATCTGTTCGACAAATTTTAGAATTTTTTAAATTATCTAACACACTATCATGGGGATGATGATACCAATTATTCTTTCCAACAGAGATAATCGAATATCTAGGATTTACTTCGTGAACAAATTCCTTACTCGAACTTGTTTTACTCCCATGATGACCAACCTTTAACACATCAACAGCAGGGAAATTATACTTTCCCATCATCTCTCTTTCTACTTCCATACCAGCATCTCCCATAAGCAAAAATTTTTTACCATAAAATTCTGTATATAAAACAATAGAATTATTATTTTCGTCACTATGTAACTGATGATTTAAAAAATAGAAATCATGACTACCCATACTTAATTTTTGAATATTCTGATAATAACTAATCTCATTTTCATCAAGAATTTGAATTAGTTCTAACTCCATCTCATTATATTTACCATGATTAAAAATTACCTTGTCAACGGGAAAAGCATCAACCAACCTAATCGCTTCTCCAATATGATCATAATCGCCATGAGTAAGGATCAAATAATTAAGAGAACGAATACCAAAAGAATGAAGTAATGGCACTAACGTATCTACCGCAATCGAAGAAGAGGAAAACAACTTCCCACCAGTATCAATCAACATTGTCTTACCACCAGAATGAATCAAAGTAGAATCCCCCTGTCCGACATCGATAAAAATAAAAAAATGGCGAGGAAAAAGTATCAATTGAAAATAAAAAATCACGCTTAAAATAAAGGTTAAAACCATATAACGCTTCTGGCCAGAAAAGAAATACAGAAATAAAAATAAATAATAAAAAAAAATCCAACATAAAGAAGGTCGACCAAAAACTAAAATCAGATAGTCAAAACGAACAATGTTAAGCGAAATTATCTCCATAAGATTAGTAAAAAATAAATAGATAGAATCGAAAATAGGAAAACAAAAAGTAAGTAATGTTAAAGGAAAAATTACAAAAGAAACAAACGGAACAAAAAACAAATTGAGAACGATTCCTAAAAAATTTACCTGATAAAAATGATACAACGATATCGGTAAACCAATCAAAAAAGCGACTGTCGATATCACCAACAAGTTACGAAAATATGAATTTTGCTTTAACCGATTTCGATATAAAATCAGAAAAAAACTAATACTAGCTGAATATTGAAATCCCACATCATCAATAATTAAAGGGCGAAAAAGAAGTAGTATCCCAATCATTCCTAAGAATATACTAACTGTAGATATCTTTAGACGAAAAATCTTTTTTAAAGACAATAAACTGAAAAAAACCACACTTCTCGCAACTGATGGAGTAAAATCCACTAAGATCATATAAAATAAGATAAAAATTGTCACAATCACCGTCGCCAAAACCATAGATAATCGAACCTTACGAAGTAACCAAAAAAGAATCGCACTAAGTAAAGAAATATGCATACCAGAAATCGCAAAGAGATGACTAATTCCGTTTGTTTGATAACTATCCATTACCTCTTCTTCTAATTCTTGTTTATCCCCTAGCAATAATAGTTTTAAATAGGCACTACTTTGATAACTTTCCAAATGATGAAGTAACCAATTTTTTACTCGATAAAACCAAGACGTATTTTCAGTTAAAAGCTCAACTGATTCAATCTCTACAACATAATATTGGCCCCTCGTTTTCAAATAATTGCGATAATTAAACAAATTAGGCACCGTATTTTTATTGGGAAGAGTTAACGTTCCTTGAAGCAAAACATTATCTCCCAAATGAAAAGTTGGTAATAGCTCACCATCTTTTTTAAAATAATTACCACTGATTACTTCACCAACATCAAACACAAATTGAACATAATCTCCACGATCAGATACTTCTTGAATCACTGCTCGCCACTCATGTATATCAGGATCTAATTTAGACCTTTCCGGTTCTATATGACGATATACACAAAATAAAATTCCACTAATAAAAAGAAGAAAAAAGAACCGCTCAGATAGTAAGTTGATCTTTAATTTTTTCAAAAATACTATCTCCGATTCCGTTGACATTCTTTAATTCATCGATACTTTTAAATCCGCCATTAGCCTCTCGATAGGAAATAATCGCTTGTGCTTTGACTTCGCCAATTCCTGTTAAAGTCATCAATTCTTCTAAAGATGCTTGATTGAGAGAAACCTTACTAGTTCCTGATGTCACTTCTGAACTTGCCACTGATTCATTTGAATCTTGAAAAACAGAATTGTCAGAATCTGCATTTACATTTTGATCATAAATATTCGTATCTTCAACACAAACACAAGCATCATTAGGATAAGGAACTTCTGGACAAGCTTCTATTTTTTCCACTAACTCTTCCTTTGTCGTCACAAAATTCGCTACTTCCTCCTTGGTATAAACAAAAATAACCATCTCATCAAACACTTTCTTACCTAAATTAATGACAGAAACATCAGCATTTTCTGTTAGTCCACCCGCCTTATCAATCACCTGCATCACTCTAGTATTCGGATCAACCGTATAAATACCCGGCACCAAAACTGCCCCTTTAATGTCAACAACGATTTGACTAGAAGACTCTTTTAGAGCCACTTCTTTCCCATCTTCAACATGACTAACAGAATCTGCTGGTTCTTCTTGTTCTTCCCCTACTGTCTCTAAAACCGTATCAATAGTAGTATCATTCATATCATCAAAAGTAGAAAAAGAAACCAAATTATCCTTCTTCATAATTTGATTTTCTCCAAGAAAGAAAAAACAGCCAAGAAGAATACCGATGACAAAAAGAGTTGTTCCCCCAATCCAAAAAATGCGTTGATTATCAATTAACCATTCTAATTTTTTTCTTAACATAAAATAACCTCCCAATAAGATTATTCTACATAAAGAAAGAGAAGACTTCACTAAAGTTTAAAATCTTCTCTTTTTCTTAGGTTTATCCGCTGTTTTTTCTAAATATAGACGGTTTTCAATATTGATTCGCTGAACAAAACATAGACTTAAAACCAAACACATCGCATAACTTCCGCCATAACTCATAAATGGTAATGGTACACCTGTCATCGGAATAAGGCCAAAAATACCACCTAGATTAACCACAATATGCATCAAAATATAAACCGCAACCCCCATACAGATCAAAAATCCTCTTGTATTATAACTTTGTTTCGCAATCTTGATAATTCGACCAATTAATAAGAAATACAATGTAAAAATAAATAATGCTCCTAAATAGCCTAACTCTTCCATAATAATCGCGAAAATAAAGTCAGTATGTGCTTCAGGTAAATATAAATACTTTTGAGTACTACCCCCTAAACCAACACCTTGTAATCCACCATTATTAATCGCAATATAACCATTACATACTTGATTTCCATAACTATAAAATTTCTCTTCACTACATGGATCAGTAAAATCAAATCTCTGTAACTGTCGTTCATTAAGTAATGACTTACCACCACTAGCTAAAACAATAACCGCAATTAAAACAATGCTACCTAAAATCATCAACACCTTATTACGAATTTCTTTCTCAATCGGTGCCAAGAAAAAAATCGCCGCAACAATCACACTAAAAATAATTGCCGTTCCTAAATCCGGTTGAACAAAAATTAATCCCGCAATAATCATAGAAATAAAGATAGGATACAAAACCACAATATAACTATTCAACTTATCCTTATTCGCATCATAATAACAAGCTAACCATAAAATAATAATAATCTTCGCAAATTCACTCGGTTGTAAAGAAATAAACCCAAAATCAATCCAACTGACTGCTAAATTCTTTACTGTTCCATAAATCAATAATAATACCAATAAAGCCCCGACTAAATAAACACCTAAACTAGAAAATATTCGGTAACTCTTACTATGAAAAGGAAAAATAAAAAAAGTAAGAATTAAACTAAAACCTAAAAATAAACATTGTTTAAAAAAATATAGATAAGGGCTAGCATTATATTTCATAAATGAAGTAATACTAGAAGATGAAAAAATCATAATTAACCCTATAATAAATAAAACTACTGAAATAATAAGTAAAGGCTTATCTAAATTTTTTATCAGTTTCTTCATATACTGGCTATCCCCTCTATCTATCATCATTACTATCATATCATATTTTCTAACTTTTTTATAGGATAAATCCGGTGTTTTTTGACAATTAGACTTTTGTAATAACACTATTGAATGAAAATGAATATTTTATAATAGATAATCAAAAAGGAGGGAAGATTATGTACAATTATATGGGAGGATCTATGGGAGGATCTTGTGGATGCTCTAACATGGGTTACACTCCTTACTACCAACCTAACTATGGATACTCATACAGTGGTTGCTGCCATAATAACTCTAACTATGCCATCGTACTAGTATTATTTATTCTATTAGTCATCGTAATTGGTTCAAGATTTAATCATTGTTAAGGATAGCGCAAGCTATTCTTTTCTTTCCTTTTTCCTATTCACAACAAGTAAAAAATATGTTATAATATGGCCGAAGTGTTCGGGAAAAGAAAGAATAGAAGTGGTGATAAAATGTTAAAAACAAAAGATATTTTAGATGAAAAGGATAAACGATTAAGAAAAATCAGTAAAGAAGTAACCTTTCCTATGGATCAAAAAGACTTAGATAATATTCAACTAATGGAAGAATACTTATATAATAGTCAAATCGAAGAATTAGCAGAAAAATATGATCTTCGTCCTGGTATGGGAATGGCAGCGATTCAAATTGGAGTAGACAAACGATATATCGTTATTGTTCACGAGGTAGAAGATGGGTTTGATTCTTATGTTGTCATCAATCCTAAAATGGTTTCTCACTCTGAAGAAATGATCTATGTAGAAAGTGGCGAAGGATGTTTAAGTGTCAATCGTGAATGTGAAGGCATTGTTCCAAGATATGCAAGGTGTACTATCGAAGGATACGATACTGAGGGAAACAAAATAAAAATAAGAGCTCGCGAAGAATTAGCTATTGCTTTCCAACATGAAATTGATCACTTAAATGGAATTCTCTTTGTTGATAAAATTGATCCCAAAAATCCATATAAGAACATGGATGAATACCGGGCAATTTAAAACGTCTTCACTAATGGAGACGTTTTTTTTAACTCATATAAAAATCCTCTACTATCAACAGGTAACAAATAGCCAAAATAATTTTGAGGCAACATATCATATTTGTCTTCATTAGCGATATTTTTCAAACGATGTAAGATTTCCGTAACATAAAGCGATAACCTAAAAAAAGAAGGCCTTGATTAATAACTTCATAAACTTGTGACTTTTTATTTAAAGATAAATGCAACTCTTACACCTTTTACTCTATCTTGTGAAAACATTTCTAAATAATTAACAGCTTTATTCCAGCTTGGTAGAAATCGAGTTATTTCATAGAAAAAGAATAAAAGATTATAGATATCATTTTTTATTCTTGATATTCCAATTTATTAAACAAAACAACTCTACCACAAGCATATGACACTAATAGTTAAAACAAATTGCGTCTATACCATTTAGCTTAAGATCTTTCTTTTTAAGGAAGAGCAACCACATATGGATTGATCTTCGTTCCATCTCCACCTGTGATCAAGATATCAGAAGACAGATTGACGACTGGGCGGACGCCGACCGACGTCGTGAA
>CALVOU010000016.1 GCA_944350365.1 uncultured Bacilli bacterium | reverse complement strand
TGTTTTCCATTTACCATAACTGTAGCATTATAAGGAATTTCCCCAAATTCTTTATCAAGGTTTTCTCTTTTCCATATTTCCAAAGCTTCACGGTATTCTTCTTCAGTAACACTATTTCTTTTCCGTTCTAGTACGCCTTTTGATTCCCAGTACTCAAGAACATCTTCATCTAATTTATCTAGATTACGTTTCATAGTGTTTATTCTCTCACCAAGCTTTATTTGTTTCCCATTTACTTCTACTACCACTCTTTGAAGAATATCTCTATATTCCTTATCGGGATTTTCCTTCTTCCATATTTCTAAAGCCTCACGGTATTCTTCTTCAGTCACCTTCATTTTTATTCACCACCTAGTTCACCTAATGCGGGCTTATTATACCATAAATAAAAAAAAAAGAAAAAGTTAGACTTTATAAAATGCACATTTTACTATTTACCTAACTTGTTTCTTTATTCTTAAAATACGAAGAGCATTTAAAATCGCAATAACAGAAACGCCAACATCTGCAAATACTGCAGCCCACATTGTCGCTAAACCCAAAGCACTTAAAAGTAAAACAACAATCTTAACGGTAATCGCAAAAACAATATTCTCTTTTACAATTCGCATCGTTTGATGAGAAATTTGAATGGCTTCACTAATTAAAGAAGGCTGATCAGTCATAATAACCACATCAGAAGCTTCGATTGCAGCATCACTTCCTAAACCGCCCATCGAAATTCCAATATCGGCATAAGCCAAGACTGGTGCGTCATTAATGCCATCCCCTACAAACACTAGTTTCCCATCCGCACTTTTTTCTGACATATATTTTTCTACTAACTTCACCTTTTCTTGAGGTAAAAGTTCAGCATGATATTCATCGATTCCTAATTTTTTAGCAACACTTTTACTGATATTTTCTTTATCTCCTGTCAACATTACAACTTTTTGAACTTGATTCTTTCTAAACTGTTCCATAGCTAAATAAGCATCTTCTTTAATTTTATCACTAATCACAATAGAACCAGCAAACTGAGAATCGATAGCAACATAAATGATTGTTCCCACTTTATGATTTTTCGTATAAGAAATATGATACTCTTCCATCAACTTATCGTTACCAACCAAAACTTTTTTCCCGTCTACCACAGAATAAACGCCTTTTCCAGACAACTCTTTATTTTTAGTTATCAACTTATCGTCAATTTCCTTCCCGTAAGCTTCCTTTAAAGAAAGAGAAATTGGATGAAGAGAATAATACTCTGCGTAAGCAGCATACTTTAAGACATCTTGATCAGAATAGCCTACTCCGTCAATTTCTTGAACCTTGAATACACCTTCGGTTAATGTTCCTGTTTTATCACAAATAACTAACTCTGTTTTTGATAATGCTTCAAGATAATTACTACCCTTTACCAAAATTCCTCGCTTAGCAGCAGCACCAATTCCGCCAAAAAAAGAAAGAGGAATGGAAATCACTAATGCACACGGACACGAAACCACTAAGAAAGATAAAGCACGATAAAGCCAAGTAGAAAATGTATCCCAGCCCAAAAACATAGGCGGAAGAAGAGCAAGTAATACCGCTATACCAACGACAATTGGAGTATAAAATTTCGCAAACTTACTGATAAAATTTTCTGATTTTGATTTCCTACTACTAGCATTTTCTACCAATTCTAAAATTTTACTCACTGTGGACTCTGAAAATTCTTTTTCTACCTTTAATTTTAATGTAGCATCCATACTGATACATCCACTTAATACTGAATCATCCTTTTTAACATGTCTAGGCATGGCTTCTCCGGTAAGCGCAAGAGTATTAAGCATTCCTTCACCTTCTACTACATTTCCATCCAAAGGTACCTTTTCACCAGGCTTAATTAAAATAATTTCCCCTACATTCACTTCATCAGGATCCACTTTAAGAATTTCCTTATTACGATACACATTGGCGTAATCTGGACGAATATCCATCAAAGCAGTAATGGACTTTCTAGACTTATCAACAGCATAGCTCTGGAAAAATTCACCAACTTGATAAAACAACATAACAGCTACTGCCTCTTCTATCTCCCCAATTCCAAAAGCACCAAGAGTAGCAACGGTCATTAAAAAGTTTTCATCAAACACATGACCATTTACAATATTACGAGCAGCTTTTCTTAAAATTTCAAAGCCAACCAATAAATAAGATACAACAAATAAACTATTTTTTAATATAATCCAATCTAGTGGGCAACAAAAAGCTATCACAAAAAATATTGACGCACTAATAATTAATCCTAGTTTCTTCTTCATTTTTTTATTCATCATACTTCCTCGATTTCTACATCAGGTTCTTCCTTATGAATCACCTTTTTTATTATCTTTAGGATTTCCTCTTTACGATCTTCTTGACAAGAAAAGGAAAATTTTTCTGTCATAAAAGAAATACTAACATCCTCTACACCATCTATTTTCTGTAACTTATCTTCTAAATGACTCGCACAAGCAACACAATCTAATCCAGTTATTTTAAATTTACATTTTTTCATAATATCCCTCCTTATCCTTTATGATTAATATGTTCTAATCCAATTTCAAATAATTTTACGATATGATCATCATCTAAAGTATAGTAAACTTCCTTACCATTTCTTCGGCATTTAACAATACCACTTCTCCTTAATACAGCCAATTGATGAGATATGGAAGATTTAGTCATGTTTAAAACATTAGCTAAATCACAAACACACATTTCATCCTGATCAAGAGCAAATAAGATTCGACATCTCGTCGTATCACCAATTAATTTATATAAATCAGCTAGTCGATTAAAAGTATCTTCATTAGGTAACTTCGATAATACTTTATCTACTGCTTCTTGATGAATCACATTACAATCACAGATAAACTCATTTCTTGCCATATATTTGGTCCTCCTTTTTAGTCTACGTTATCAGTTGAAAAGTTATTCAACTATTTAAATTATAGTTGAGTAATCGTTCAATTGTCAAGGACATTCTAAACAATTTTTTTACTTGACGCCTAAGAAGAAATTCCGATACGTACCAACTGGTGCTAGTGGAGCTACAGGAGCTACAGGTTTGACTGGACCTACGGGACCAACAGGAGCAACGGGTTTGACTGGGCCAACGGGTGCTACAGGCTTGACTGGACCTACTGGGCCAACGGGACCAAGTGGCGCAACGGGCGCAACAGGAGCAACGGGTGCTACTCCAGCAATAACTACAGCTGCCCTAATGGCTCATGATGAAACAACTAGTACTGTAAATACCGGTAACCCAATCCTATTTACAACAACAAACTTAAACAGTAATGTTAACTATAATCCCGTAAATGGCGTATTTACTATTTTACAAGCCGGTCAATACATCATCCATTGGTGGGCTAACGTTAAAAACAGCAGTGGACATAAAGCAAGCACTACCCCAACTACTGCTCCAGTCATCATTACACTTAATCAAGTAACACCAGCCGCAATCTTGATCTCTTCATCATCTTCACACAATTCACTAGCACAAAACGCTACCGCTACCGTAAATGGAAATGCCGTATTTACAGCAGCAGCAAACAGTACTTTCCGATTAATCAACAGTTCTGTAATTCCATTTGATCTAGTAAAAAATGGAACCTACTCAGCTTCCATATCTATCATTAGAAATGCTCAAAATTAATAGAAAGAGGTCCATAATATGGGAAAATATAAAGTATATGTCTATGCGATTTCTAAAAATGAAGAAAAATTTGTCGATAGATGGGTAAACTCTATGCAAGAAGCAGATGGTATATACGTACTAGATACTGGCTCTCATGATAACACAGTAAAAAAACTAAAGAAACATCATGTAACCGTCAAAAGCAAAACGATTACTCCTTGGCGCTTTGACGAAGCACGAAATCAATCTTTAGAAATGGTACCAAAAGACGCCGATATCTGTATCTGTACCGATTTAGACGAAGTCTTTGTACCAGGATGGAGAGAGGAATTAGAAAAAGCTTGGCAAAAAGAAACTACTCGCGCTCTTTATAACTACAATTGGAGCCTAGATGAAAACAACAAACCAATTGTCAACTTCTATATTGAAAAAATACACACAAGAAATGACTACAAATGGACACACCCTGTCCATGAAGTACTTTCTTATATTGGAAAACAACAAGAAAACAAAATTATCATTCCGACAATGACTTTAAACCATTATCCTGACTCAAAAAAATCTCGTAGTTCTTATCTACCATTACTGGAATTATCTGTTGAAGAAGACCCAACCGACGACAGAAATATGCATTATTTAGGGCGAGAATACATGTATTACGGAAAATGGAATCAAGCAATCGATACCTTAATTAGACACCTTAGCTTAGAAAAAGCAACTTGGAAAGATGAACGTTCAGCATCAATGCGTTTTATCGCGAGGTGTTACACTCATCTAAACAGAATAGAAGAAGCTAGAATGTGGCTACAAAAAGCAATTCAAGAAGCCCCTTATCTAAGAGATCCTTATGTAGAAAGTGCGTTACTTGAATATCAACAACAAAATTGGCCTAAAGTAGAAGAAGACTGTCTAAACGCCTTAAAGATTACTACTCATCAAAAAACATATATCAATGAACCATTCAGCTGGGATCATACCATATATGATTTACTCTCTATCAGCACATATTATCAACAACAATATCAGAAATCTCTCATATACGTAAATAAGGCCATAGAAAAATCGCCCCAAGACAAGCGATTATTAGAAAACAAAAAACTAATCGAAAGCAAACTAAAAGAAGTGGAAAAAAATTCATAACCACTTCTTTTACCCATCTATCATTTAGGACAAGCTCTTTAATCTGGCCTTTACCAACAACACTATCTCAATCGGCGCATTAATCCAATGAAGAACGAGTAAACTATCCTGTAATTTTCTTTTTAAAGAAACACGATCCAATATATCTTCCGCATTCTTCTTATAATCAAAATTTTCTATCGGATTAGCTTCCAAAAAATCACGAATATAATTTTCTATATCCTTTAAAAGATATACTTTTAAATCATACTCATCCATTTCTGTTATTCCGTAATAACCAGATACTAATATTTTAAACTGTTCAATTAAAGAAATATGCATGTTACCACCTAATAGAATTATACCCTATTCTACTATTTTTGAAAACGAAAAGAATAATAAGTAATATCATAATCTCGATGATAGAGAAAGTCAGCTAATTCTTTTTCTTCTTTTGATTCCAAATTTCGACACCAAGAAAAGACAAAACCATTTTGATAGGATAACTCTTGAAATAAAACCCAAATATTGGCTATCGTCAAATAATTACTGAATTGATTCGTATTAATCCAATTTCCTTCGGCAAGAGATAAAATAGAAGTTAACGAAGCAATATTACGAAACTCGCCAATGATATACCCATCTTTCTTAAGATAAGACTTAAGAGTAGAAAGAAAACTTCTAGGATCACTAACGCTTTCTAACTCTCTACCAATAAAAATACAATCATAATCAGTATCTATTACTTCTTCTAAAGAAGAATAGACCGTACCATACAAAGAAGAAAAAACAGCTTGACGAGGATCTTTTTCTATTCCATGAATCACTAAATCAGGATGTTGATACTTGAGTTTTAAAAAGGTAGTTCCTATTCCACAATCAAATTCTAATATCTTATAAAGATTAGATGGTAACACTTCTAAAGAAGCGATTTTTACTGCATCAAAGGCAAAAGGAGAAAAGCCCCATTTATGAAAAAAATAAGCTCGATTCTTCGCTAATAGTTTTTGAAATTCAGTATTGTCTTTTCGAAAACAAGTACCCAAATAATGATGAATAAAGACATCATGACAAAGAACTAAACGATATCCTAAACAAATAATAGAAAGAGATAAATCATTATCTTCAATATATCCTGGGGAATATTCTTCATCTAGACTCTTCAGTTGATCGAATACTTCTCGTTTAATTAAGAGACAAAAACCAATTAAAAATAATTTGTCTTCCCAACGAGTAGGATCTAAACAATTATTTTGACAAGCTTTTTGGTGCATTTCTTCAGTTGTTTGATAAACAAAATCGCATCCCTGTAAGTTTTCTTGATGATTAGATATTGCCCCTACTGCCCCAATTTTTTCATCACTTTCTAAACAAGTAACGAGATTGTCTAACCAATGGATAGTAACAATAGTATCGTTATTTAGTAATAAAATATCATTAGATTTTTGACTATGACTAATCCCAATATTACATCCTTTAGGAAAGCCAAGGTTCTCTTCGTTCAACACAACTTGAATATCCGTGTTGTTTTTTTGTTGTTCAATTAACCATTCTCTCGTCCCGTCTGTAGAAGCATTATCCACTATAATCAGTTCATAACTACCCGGTTTAGTATACTTCCGAATACTTTCAATACAGTCTTTGGTAAATGCAAGCTGATTATACGTTAGAATGATAATAGAAACTTTTTTCTTCTTCATTTTTCTTTTCATAGTATTTTTATATGTAGAACAAAGAAAAAAGTGCGAAATATTTTTCCGCACCTTACATAATTAAACCGCCATCTACTTGAATAATCGTTCCTGTCGTAAATGAAGAATCATCACTCGCTAAATATAAATAAATAGGGGCAAGATCGTTAGGTGTTGCCATTCGTTTTAACGGTGTCATGCCAATCAATATTTGTTTCATTTCAGCAGTAACGTGTTCTTCTACCATTTCAGTTCCAACAACACCAGGTGCTACGGCATTCACACGAATTTTATACTCACCAAGTTCTTTGGCTAATGACTTCGTAAGACCATTTATTGCCGCTTTACTTGTCGCATAAGCTGCCTGTCCTCGCCCACCATTAACCCCAACCATTGAACTGGTATTAATAATACTACCACCATATTCCTTCATATAAGAAACAACTTCTCTTGTTAGACAAACAGGGCCAAAAAAATTGACATCAAACATCTCTTGAAATTCTTCATCTGTAGAATCCACTAAATTTTTCTGAGAAGTAATTCCTGCATTATTCACTAAGATATCAATTTTTCCCCATTTAGCGATCACTTCTTCTACTTTACTTCTAATTTCTTCTTTATTCTTCATATTTAAAGCGATGGGATAAATTCTATCCTCAGGTAAAGAAAGTTCTTTTTCAAGTTGTCTAGCAGCTTGCTGAACCGTTTCTTCTCTACTGCCACAAACAATAACTTTAGCTCCTTCTTGTAAAAACAAACGAGCAATCTGGTAACCAATTCCTCTAGTGCTTCCTGTCACAAACGCAATTTTATCTTCTAGTTTCATTGTTTTCTCTCCATTTCTTATACACTTTAATTAAATCCGGATCATTTTGCTTATCCTCTTCTGGTAATTGTTCTAAATCAAAGAAGCGAAGTTCTTTTGACTCTTCATCCCCTTTCAACTCCCCATGATATTGGTCGATATAATATAAAACCGTATTGTTTATCACCACATCACCATTTGGATAAGCATTTTTTCTACTCATTCCTGAGACAACATCAATCAATTGAAGATGATCAATTTCAAGATTAGTCTCTTCTTTTACTTCTCGAATAATTACCTCCGAAAAACTTTCTCCCACTTCTTGACAACCTCCAGGTAATCCCCACTCATCATTATCCCGTCGTTTTTATAGTAAAACTTGTCCCTCAGCATTCACAATAATCGCAGCCGCTCCATCCTGTAGTAAAACAAATTGATGACCAATTTCTCCCATACAAAGTCTAGTAAATACTGGGTATCCGATCAATCCACTCATCTCGATAATCTCATCACAAGAAAGCTTAGGTAACATTTCTTTTAATTCTTCATAAGAAAGTTTTCTTCGTTCCGATACACTTAAATTCCGAATTTCCTCTAAAATATTATCTTCTTTAATATTCATTATAACTTTCCTTTATCCCTTCTATCGAAAATTCACATTATCATACTATTTAACCACTTTAGCCAATACTTTTTGATAATCACCAAGATTTCCTAACTCAACCTTAGCCCCATCATTTCGCTGATATTCTTTCTTATCTCGCTCCTCAAAATAATAATCACTAAGCGAATAGGCACTACCAATATAAGCTTGAATTAAACATTCTTCTTGAGCTTGACTATATAACTCTTCTAACTCTTCCGTAATATAACGAATGGTATTCTGATTAATCGCTACTCGATAAGTCTCCATCAAATACTAATAATAAGATAAATGATAAGCTTTATCAATAGGGAGCTTAACCGCATTAATTTGAAAAACTCTTCTCTTATCAGCACCAAAACAAATAGGACTACGATCGACAAGTCCAGTATAGACAAAGCCACCATCGCGCGAAAACTCTAAGTTATCCCAAATAAAGGGAATTTCTTCTCGAAATTCTGCACTTTCAGGAATATAGCGATAACTTCCCCAATGTCTCTTTTCCTTATCAAATAAAGCCAAATTTTCTTGGCGAAAGCCATTAATATTATCAAAAGATATCTCATTAGGTAGAGAAACTAATTGTTTTTTTTCAATATCCATTAAATACCATCCATCTATTCGATCATTTACACAAGCTAGAGAATGATAAAACGGCGTGGCATACTGAAAATTTCTACCATTAAATAATAGATTCCCCTCTAAATCAGTATAAAAATAATCTTCTTTATCATCATTAAAATACCTTTTCTTCCACAAGCTAATATTTTCTTCTACAGAAACCAAAGATAATCGATAATAACCACTAGAATATTTTTGTCTCGCTTGTTCCTTTCTTAAAACATCTTCTTTTAATAATTCTAATTTTTTTCTTTCGTCTATTACTTCCATCTTAAATTTCTCTCCTTATTACTATCAATTTATCGGCTTGAACACACCTATTCATCAATTTTAAAACTATTTTTCTATCCACCATATCGAATATTACCTACAATTCCCACATAATACACATAACAATTTCTACAATATCTATGTTTCATTAAATAACTTCTATTAAATATATTGTCAAAATGAATTTAGTTTCTATAAAAAATATAACATAATTTTAAAACATATTAAAACTCGAACTATCGAAAGATAGCGTTTCCAAAGTGTGGAGATTTATAAAATAAACCTTTGTAAAATAAAAAAACGGTTAAAAACCTAAAAAAGCTTTATAATTGAATTAACCAAAAACAATAGAAAGCGAGGTTTTAACCGTATGAAAATTATACCACTTATTAATGAAATTGCTAATAGTTTTAATGAAATTTTCAAAGTAAATTTAAATCCACTTAATTTAGAAAGTAAAATTAGAGACGTTGGAAATTTATTTACACTTAGATTATACGAAACATTTCTTAATTATTTTGATGAGCAATTTAAAAATAAAAAAGAAAGAAAAGAAGAATATAATATCAAAGAAACTAGAGAAAGAACTCTCATTACTTCTATTGGTGTTACAAAAGTTAATTCTACCTCTTATAAAAATAAGAATACCAAAGAATACTACGTTCCATTAAGAGATATTCTTCATTAAAACCTTATCAAAGACTAACTAATGAAGCTGAATATCAGTTAGTAAAATATGCTATGGATGAAAACATGAGCCAATCCGCCCGTCATGCACTAAGAAACACAGTTGTTTCTCGTAGTACTGTTTCTAAAAAAATAAAAGTTTTAGATGGCTCCATTAATGAAGTTATTGCTAAGTCAACTAACCAACCTGATATTTTATATATAGAAATGGACGAAATCCATGCTAATCTTCAAAAAGGAGGAAATAAGATATGTCCTTGCGCTATTGTTCATGAAGGTTACGAAGAAAATTTTACAAAAAGAAAAAAACTTAAGAATGTTCATTATTTTGCTTCTTCCAAATTAACCTATGAAGAACTATGGGAAGTAATATTTGACTATGTTAATCAGAAATATGATATGGATAAATTTAAAGTTATATTTATATCTGGTGATGGTGCACCTGGCATTAAAAGTTATACCAATTGTTTTCCAAATGCTAAATTTGTTCTCGATCCTTTTCATTATGTAAGAAAGCATTTAAAATACATTTTTAAAAATGATCTAGAATTAAGAAATATTGCTGATGATTATATTAGAAATGATTTAATAGATGATTTTAAATTACTTGTTGAGTCTCAAATAAAAAACTATCCTGAACAAGAAAAATATATGAAGGAGAATATGAACTATATCATTAATAATTTAGAAGGAATTAAAAATCAAAAAGATGATAATTATAAAGTACATTGCTCTATGGAAGGACATGTTAATCAAGCTTTTGCTAGATATATTACCTCTTCTCCTTATGGCTTTTCTGAACAGGGCTTGGAAAACAAATTAAAATTACTTGTCTATCATGCCAATAAACACGAATTAACTATTGAAGATTACTATAATTTAAAATATGGAAATAATAATTATGAAGAAATAAATATTAATGTAAGGAAACTTTGTAATATTAAATTTGATCAAAAATTAACAACTAATCATTCATTAGAATACAAAATAAATACTAGTTTACCTATACTTGATACTGCAAAAGAAAATAACAGATTAAAAGAACTAGTATCAATTAGGCAAGAAATTTACGTAATATAAAAAGAATAGATATTGACTACCTACTCCCTCTAACTTACAATTTACTTAAATTATAAATCTTATTTTTAGGTGGAAAATCTCCACACTTATTCTACACTAACTTTATATATCAAATTAGTAATGTGAATTTTATCATGCTATCACATCCAATGTTTTCTATTATAACATAATTATAAAAAAAGAACCTTTATTGGGTTCACATCATTTCTTTATGGTGCCCGAGGTCGGACTTGAACCGACACGGTATTGCTACCAATGGATTTTGAGTCCATCGCGTCTACCATTCCACCACTCGGGCAAGTAAGTTAATTATAGCAAGAAAAAACCAGAAAGTAAAGTAGTTTAACCCTATTTTCCACTTACACCACTAAAAATTAAAAGGAAAATAAAAGACACCCTTAATCCTTATTAACTATTCAATAAGAGTGCCATTCTATACAAATTCATAGATCAATATAAAAAAATCCCATAATCTGCTAACTCTAAAATTGATCGCTCAATATTCTCTTTCAATTCCGGATAATCAGAAGATAACCAAGAAGCAAAAATATACAATTTCATTCCATTAGAAAAATTAACCTGATCATACCACTTTCGTTGCTCAGAAGAAATATTTTGCCAATTTTCTTCCGTAATCAATAAGGGATTTACATATAAGCGATTAAAATAATCAGCTAGTTTATCTAACGAACAATTCTGTTCAAAATATAAATACCCAATTATTTTCACCAACAACTGTTTAATACTACTACACTCTATAGGTTGGTTGTTAATTGTTAAATAATACCTTCTACTCTTCAAAGTTAATATTTTTTTTAATTGGTCTTGAATAAGAAATTGATTATTCTCTAACTCGAGGATTTTTTTATATTTAGCGAAAAAAATATCCAAAAGCATCTTATTTTCTCCATAATAGAAAAAAGAATAATCATTACGATGCTGTAAAGAGACTTCTTCTACTAACTTTTTCATTTTTTCATCACTGAATAATTCTTTTAAATAATATTTTTCTTCATTCGTAATAATCATCGTACTATAAGAAACACCAGAAGTATAACAAGAAAGACTATGAATATATTCTTTGATGATAAAACCAACCTCATCATCTTGACTATCCCGCAAAACTTCCTTTAATACACCATCATATAAATCCTGATAAGTCATAGAAACATATAAATTTTCTTCTACTTCTTTAGTAACTTGTTCATCACTAACACACAAATAAATCGGTAAAATATGCTCAGTAGGAATATTCAACTTTTCAACATTTCTCAAATATTCTTGTAACTGATTTCCATGAACAAAAGATTCTACTTTATTTTCTAAAACAATTACAAAATTTTCATCATTAATCTGTAGAGGAATAAACAAATCAATATGATACATTTTTTCACGAATAACATTGATTCGAGAGAGATTAGCACAATCTACTTGAATAGACATAAATGAATGATAATGCTTAGCATAAATAGTATTCTCCAAAATCTTTTTTTGAAGTAAACCGAGTAACTTCTTTAATGCCAAAAGATCCTCATTTAAAAATAACCATTTTAAAAAATTACTATGCGCTAGTTCCCAACGACTAACCCCTAATAGTTTCATATAATTTTTTCTCGTATGATATTCCTTTAACCATTTAAAAGCCAATAATTGTTCAAAATAATTATTTAAATTTTCTTTTTCCACCAATCATCATTCCTTACTAAAACTACAATCAAAAGCGAAAAAAATTATTCACTACCGAACAATTACATTGTATCATAAAATGAATGATCAAAAAATTAAATATACAATATCATCAAAGAGTTAATCGCCATATTTATGAAACAAAATACCATTTTACAAAATAAGAAAAATAAAAAAGTATAAGATTAACTCTCATACTTTTTGACATACTTTTCACTAAACCAATAATCACCTAAGAAAATAACTACTCCAAAGGCAACAAAACAAGCAATAACCACCAATAACACAGATAAAAGTACATTATTAGGAACAATCCGATAAAAGTCTATAAATATATTATCAAATGCAACTAATAAAG
The DNA here is from genome assembly GCA_944350365.1 of uncultured Bacilli bacterium. Classification (GTDB taxonomy): domain Bacteria; phylum Bacillota_I; class Bacilli_A; order RF39; family UBA660; genus Alloscybalousia. The sequence continues at coordinate 17,741 of CALVOU010000016.1, read as the reverse complement.
CTAAAGTAGTAGTAATTAACAAAGAACATAAAATAGCTTCACTTAAATAAACTTTAACTCTTTCTTTCTTTTTCTTCTTTTTGGCTAGTTTTTGACGAAAAATTCGTTTTTTTCCAGACGTCCGTAAATCTAGTACATGAACAAAATAAATTACCCCTGATAACACAAGCAAACAGATAATTTCTAGCATACAATCTTGTAAAGATTCATGAACATGATACTTATACATACAAGCAATGATCAAATATAAATACACAAAAATCATCACAAAATAATAAACCTGGCGAGCATTTACTTTTCCACCTTTTTGTAAATCAGACTCACTTTTCTTTTTCCTAACTATCTTCTTTTTCATACGAAACCTCCTACCTTATATTATATTAAAAATATATCACAAGATAAGTAAAAAGTAAATTACAGTTCTTCTAGTTCTTCGACTTTTTCACTCTCATCTATTTCCGTATATTTAGAATGATACAAATCAACATCTTCATTTTGAGAAATATCGATATGAGCAAAATCTTCTAGTTTAGGCAAATCCTCTTTCGACGACAAACCAAAATAGTCTAGAAACTCACTAGTTGTCCGATAAAGAATAGGTCTTCCTACCGCATCACTTCTTCCTACTTCTTTAATCAAACCTTTAGCCACTAATTTACGAATTATCTGACTACTACCAACACCCCTGATTTCATCTACTTCTAACCTAGTAATCGGTTCATTATAAGCAATAATAGCTAATGTTTCCAAAGCAGCTTGACTAAAAGTATTACTTTCAGGATTTTCAATTAATTTTTGAAAATATTTTTTATGTTCTGGCTTAGTCGTCAATTTAAATCGATCTCCTAAAAAGTGAATCCGAATACCACTATCCTCTTTTTCATAACGGTCTCTTAACACATTTAAAATTTCTTTTACTTGTTCCAAATCCACTTCCAAAATATCCATTAATTGGTTAAGAGTTAACCCTTCTTCACCAACAACAAACAATAATCCCTCTACTACTGCTTCTAATTTCATGCAACCACCTCGATCATAATTTGTGAAAAATCACTTTCTTGTTTAATCAATAGCTCCTGTTTTTTAGCCATCTCTAAAATAGCCAAGAAAGTAACGACAATATATTCTTTAGTTACCACTTCAAATAATTCGAAAAAATCTACGCGTTTTCTTTTGGTTAAAATATCACGAATACTCTTTCTTCTTTCTTCGACTGTAATTTCCTTTTTGGTTACTGTTGTCTGAAGTGACTTTTCTAATTCCTTACGATTCAAAAACTTTTGAAAAGCAAGCATTAAATCTTCCAAAGTAACATCACTACTAGGGACGATCCCTTCTTCCACATATTCTTTTAAATTATCAGGAGCTTTGGTATAAAATTCTTGACGTAAAGATTCCAATTCTTTAAAATTCTTAGTTACTTCTTTATATTTCTGATATTCTACCAGACGTCTAATCAAACGTTCTTTGGGATCTTCTTCCTCTTCTTCCCCTACATCTTTTTCTTGACGAGGAAGTAGCATTCTACTTTTCATCTCAATTAATTCACTAGCCATCACTAAATATTCACTAGCAATATCTAAATTCAACTTTTCCATTCTCTGAATATAAGCCAAATACTCTTCGGCAATATCCGCTATACTGATCTCCCATATATCTACTTTAGATTCTTTGATCAAATGTAACAACAAATCTAAAGGGCCTTCAAAATTATCTATTTTTACTTCATACTCCATGTTATCACCTATTAACTACTAAACATTATATCATAATACCGAAAAAAACTAAAAAAAGAAAGCCTCAGAAATAAAGATTTATGATATAATTACATACAAGTTGGAGAGTTGTCTGAGTGGTCGAAAGTGTAGCACTCGAAATGCTATGAACGGTTAAGCCGTTCCCAGGGTTCGAATCCCTGACTCTCCGCCATGAATAGAGATAAATACTAGAAAGACTAGTATTTTTTCATATCATAGAATGAGGTTAACGATGAAAAAATTTACGATGCGCGATGAAGAATTTATTTGTGAACACTGTCATAAACAAGTATCTAAACTAAATTATACCGCTAGAGATCACTGTCCATTTTGCCTATACTCTAAACATGTTGATATTTTTCCTGGAGATAGAGCCAATTCTTGTCATGGATTATTAAAGCCAATCGGAATAGAAAAATTTAAAGATAGTTATAAAATTATTTATCGTTGTGAAAAATGTCATCAACAACATAAAAATATCATCGCCAATGACGATGATATGGATATCATTATCGAATTATCGAAAAACAACAATTAATTTTGTGGTCTAAAGAATAAACTAAAAATAAAGGTAAAGACAATAGCCGCCGTAATACCAGAGGCAGTAAGATCAAACATTCCCATTAGTAGTCCCATAATTCCCATATCACTAGCCTTATATAATGCCCCATGAATAAGGGAATGACCAAAACTAGTAATTGGAACTAACGCACCAGCTCCTACGCGATTAATAATCTGATCATAAATACTAAAGGTATCTAAAAAAGCACCAGTTACCACAAAAATACTAGTAATATGGCCAGCTGTTAATTTTGTGTTGTCCAAAATCACTTGACCCAAAAGACAAATAAATCCACAGAACAAGAAAGAAGTTAAATAGATCATTGGATAACCTCCAAACTAATTGCATGCGCAATACTTAAAATATTTTCATGTTGATAGACAAAGGTAGGAGAAAATAACGCTCCCGTTGCGACCAACAATACTTTTTTAATTTTCTTCTTTTTCAACAGTTCTAACACAACACTATAATTTACTAAAGCACTACATACCGGTCCAGAGCCACCAGCTTGGACCTCTTTTTGTTTTTCCAAGTCATAAAGCATAGTACCACAATCATTATAATTTCTACTGATATCTAATCCGTATTCTGTTTTCATGAAATCGATCAAAATCTCTTTACCATAAGTTCCTAAATCACCAGTTAAGATCAAATCATAATAATCAGGAGTACGATTTAAATCCATTAAGTGACGATGTATCGTATCGGCAGCAGCCGGAGCCATAACGGCTCCCATATTAAAGGGATCATTCTGTTCATAATCAACAATCCGTCCAATCGTAGAACTTTCTACTTTAATTCCTGTATTTTCATTGGTTAATAAAATACTAGCTCCTCCAGTTGCGGTAAATGTTGCGGTCTTCGGTTTTGGTGCTCCATACTCAGTCGGATTACGGAATTGCTTTTCACTAGACATATTATGCGATGAAGTAGAAGCAATCGCTCTGTTGACTTTACCACCATCAATTAAACTACTACCTAAAATCATTCCCTCGACACTTGTCGCACAGGCACTGTAAATGCCTAAGAAAGGGAAATTAAACTTTTCAGAAGAATAACAGGAAGAAGTAATTTGATTCATCAAATCCCCTGAAATGATGACATCGATATCCTCTTTTGTTTTCTTCGTTTTTTTAAGTAAAGCACGAATACTATCTTCTAAAATTTTCGCTTCTGCCGTTTCCCAAGACTTTTCCCCGTGATATAAATTATCAAATGTCTGATCAAAATACTTCTTTAACGGTCCTTTAGCTTCATAAGGTCCTGCAATCGTTGCAGCATTTTCAACAAATACTTGATTATATTTAAATGTCATCTTCTAACCTCCCATAATTAGTAGTCTAAGCATTCCAAAAAACCATGCCGAAACTACACCGTATAAAATTACACTACCCGCTAATTTAAAAATATTACTACCCAATCCAAAAATAGGTCCTTCCTTCCGATATTCGATACCTGCACTCGTCATCGAATGAGCAAAACCAGTAATGGGAATAATTAATCCACACTTACAGAAATTTACCCATTTATCAAAGAAACCTAGTGCAGTAAACAAACTAGCTAGAAAGATTAAAGTCACTAGCATAAAGGTAGAAGCATCTTTAGTGGAAATCTCAAAAAAACCTGAATAAAATTCTGTTAACAACTGTCCAATTACTCCGACAATACCACCCGTCACAAACGCAATAAACGCATTTTGACTTCTTGTCTCCGTCGGTTGATGTTTTTTCACCAACTCTTTATATCTTGTCTTTTCCATCCATTTATCACCCACTAATAGTATGAGGAAAAGAAAAAAATTCTATACAAAAAGATAGCTAATAACCTTAGCTATCCATTTAATACACCACGTAATTTTTTTAAAATCTTTGTTTCTTCTCGAGAAACTTTTACTTGATTGACCCCTAATACTTTACTCGTTTCACTTTGAGTCATATCTTCAAAGTAACGGCAAGAGATCAATTTTCTCTCTTCTTCATCTAAATCCTCTACAGCTTGTTTTAAATCAAGCACATCCGCATCATACCCAACTTCTTCATAAGCTAATGTATGATAAAGATTCATTTCTTTTCCTTCATCATCTTCATTTAAGGCATAATCTAAACTACGAACAAACTCCTGAGACAACATCACTTCTTCAATCACACTACGATCAATCTCTAAAAAATGACTAACTTCATCAATCGTTGGTTCCTTTTGTAGACGTTGTCTAAGTATCTCCCTAGCCCGCTCAATTGGTTTTACTAATGAAGATAATTCTTTACTGATCTTAATATTTTTATTTTCTCGTACATATTTTAAAATTTCTCCTTTAATATAAAGAAAAGCATAAGAAGAAAACTTCGTATTCTGACTCGGATCATAATGATCCAAAGCATTTAATAACCCAATCCTACCTACTTGTATCAAGTCATCCATATCATAGTAATAACGAAACTTACTCGCATACGCCACTATTCTTCCTTCATATTCTTGTAAATCGATAGCCATATTTTCACCCTTATCTTATTTTATTTAAGGACTGCGACCTACAACTACCTAATAAACTAAATATGCATTAAACGAAAAGCACTTAATTCATCACTACTCCTTTCTACATCCGGCAAAGCTTGATCTAATTCATCAGCTACTTTTTGATTCAAATGTGATCTATCCCCACAAACAATTAACCTTCCGTCATGTAAGACAATATCATGATAGTGACTCATAATCACACTAACCCCTTCTTCATCAAGAAAAGATAAATCTTCCAAATTAATCACAAAATAACGTACTCCATGAACGTGAATCATCCGATCCAATACTTCATTTAACTCTTTTGATGTCCGTTTACTAAGAACCCCTTCTAATCGTACAAACAACATCCCATGTACAAACTCCATATCGATTTGGAACATAATCCACCTCTTATTCTTATATATTAAATATAGACCACTTTTCAAAAAAATTATACAGTTTCGACAAAACCTCTAAAAAATTTTAAAAAAAGAAGTCATGACAACTTCTTATGAAACTCTAAATTTTTAATTATTCTCTTACCCGGTACCTGATCTTGTAAAATTTCGTTTAAATCACGTAGCTTACTCACTACTTCTTGTCTTTTATAAATCAATTTTTGTTTTTCTTCTTCTAACCTTCTAATCTCATCGAAACAATCAGGCGCTTCGGCAATTGCGGTTAACACATGCGATAAACGTCGATACTCTTTAGGATTAGAAGCTTTTTCTCTTCGTAGTACTAAACGCTCCATAACAAAAATTTTAAATTCAGGCCGTGGAAGGATACTCTCTTGTTCGCAAATTTTATCCATAATTACAGGAACTAAATCCATAGTTATTTGAAAATTAGGTAGCTCAATAAAATTTAGTAAATCAGAAAACTGTAATTGTTGAACAATCGCTAAATCATTATTTTTTCTTATCCTATCTGGTAACTTTTGATAACTAGGATCTTCATATAAACAGCGAAAAGGATAAAAATACTTTTCTTTAGCAATGAAACTAACGATTGAAACATCACCACATTCTCTTTCTAATTCAAGAGAAGAACTATCCCAACAATACCCATTAACATCTATTCCCATCTTCTGAAAACGAACAAACCAACTATACATTTTCTGATCCTTTAATTCATCGATAAACTCTGAAAAAGAGTAACTGCCTTCACCATTGACAAAAGCATCAAACAAAGCTTTTTTCTTTTCTATAACCTCGTCTTTTTTTCTTCTTTTTAAACCACGGCTATCTTGATCAAAAAAGTATTCTAAAAATTCAAGATTTCGCTTCTTTACCCCTTTCTGACACATCAACTCAAATAACATTAACCGACGTTGAAAAGAAATATCAGAAAGTAATAATTCAACAGTCACATGGAAAGAAGAATCATCTAAACATAAGTCAGAAAAACTTAGTTCACCAATATCATTTATCTCGCCGGTACCATTTACTCGCCAAGATAATGATCTTAACATATCTAAAGCTTGTTCCCTTCTTTCAGAAAGAGAAAACTCTTCATCTAATTTTAAATCCGAGACATGTTCTAGGTCATCTTTCACTTCTAAATACTCATTGTGTAAATGTTCAAGAAGCTGAAAAGGACCATCTTCTTTAAGTGGGATAAAAACTACATCAGGATCTTCCCAATCTTGAATTAATTTATCTACTAATAAACATAAAAGAAAAGAATCTTTTAATGGTTTTTTTGTAGAAGTCAAATGTTCATAAAGAGCAAGTAAATCATAAACTGTCTCTTCATTTTTTTTAAATACTTCTATTTCTTTATCAAGTTCTTTTTTCTGCATATCAATATCCTTGGTATTTTCTACTTCTTCTATTGTCATTATCTATTTCCCCCTATTAATACTATAACGAAACTTAAGGGAAAAAGCAATCATTACTTCGTATGTAACCACCCTTTTTTCTCTAAATACAAACCAACAGTTAAACTAAGTTTATTAAATACATACAAAGAAGAAAGTAACAATACCGCAAAAATAAGAGCAATCTCTACTGTAACTCCATGAATATTGAAGAAGTCAGATTGGAATATTGATCCATAAACAAAACCTAGAATTAAAAGAACAAATAGAATACGACGTAGACGATTAAATGGCTGACAAATTCGGTAAAGTAAAATAAAACCTGTCATCGCTGTTAAAAAGATAACTAAACTAGAAACAATTTCATCAGATAAATGGAAAACATATTGAAATAGTAGTACCATAATTACATTAAACGCTACCGTTAAAGCAGCTGGTAAACTTCGACTCACTACTTTTAATAAGAAGTTTCCTTCTACTAATTCATGATTGGGCTCTAACGCTAAGATAAAGGATGGAATTCCAATCGTAAACATAGTAATTAGCGTAAGTTGAATCGGGATAAAGAAGTATTCAGAAGAAATAAAGACACAAATCGCAATTAAAAGAATCGTAAATATCGTCTTAGATAACAGTAGTGAACTACTTCGTTCAATATTATTAATAATTCTTCTTCCTTCGGCAACAATTTTAGGCATCGAAGCAAAGTTAGAGTCTAAAAGAACAAGTTCACTAACATTACGAGCAGCTTCACTTCCACTAGCCATCGCAATACTACAATCAGACTCTTTTAAAGCAAGTACATCATTTACCCCGTCTCCTACCATACCGACAGTATATTTCTTTCTTTTTAATGCTTGAACTAATTTCTTTTTCTGAATTGGTGTTACACGACCAAACACAGTATAATGCGTAACAATATCATCAAAATCTTCATCCTTAACCGTAGTCATATCAATTCCTTTTACATCATCCATTCCAGCACGACGAGCGATACTTTCCACAGTTTGATAATTATCTCCTGAAATAATCTTTAGTAAAACTCCTTGTTCTTTAAAGTATCCTAATGTTTCTTTAGCGTCTGGACGAATTCGATCTTGAATCAAAAGAAAGCCTAATACTTTTAAATTTTCTGGGTGTTCTGTTAGTGGTTTAAAATTTCTAGCTATAACAAGTACCCGATAATCTCCAACATATTGATCTAAAATATCTTGAACTTGTTGAATATCTTCCCCTAAAACAAACTCGGGCGCTCCAATATAAAATGACCCTTGTTCCGTGTAAGAAACAGCCGAGAATTTTCTAGCGGAAGAAAAAGGAATTTTTCCTGTTTCTGCAAACTTGTCATGCGTACCGAAAAAATCGATAATTGCGCGCATCGTTGGAGTATCCTCGCCAAAAGAATTTCCCAACTCTTTTAAATAAGTAATCAACTCCTCCTTATCTTGATTCTTATACGGAATAACATCCACAACATCCATTTTTCCCTCTGTAATTGTTCCTGTTTTATCTAAACATATCACATTAACACGTGCCAAAATTTCAATACAATATAACTGTTGAACCAAGACTTTATATTTAGAAAGTCGAATAACACTAACTGCCATTACTGAACTAGTAAGTAGTACTAATCCTTCTGGAATCATACCAATAACAGCTGCAACAGTAGAAAAAGTAGCCTTAGTCATACTCTCCATAATCGAATATTGATTGAGGAAGAATAAAACACCTACTGGTACAATCAAAATCGATAGTATTTTCAATAACTTCTCAAAGGAATGCATAATCATCGAATTTACTTTTTTCTTGTATTTGGCTTCACTAGAAATAACAGAGATATAATTTTCTCCACCAATGTGTTCTACTCTAGCTATACACTCACCACTCACAATAAAACTACCAGATAATAGCATGTCACCAGTCTTTTTCACAATTGGATCTACTTCTCCTGTTAAAAAAGCCCCATTAACTTCTACTTCACCTTCTAAAACAATCGCATCAGTAACCACTTGATTACCTAGTTTAAGAGATAAAACATCATCTAAAACAATCTCTTCAATTCCTACTTCAACTAATTTACTATCACGAATCACAGTCGCTCTATTTGAAGCTAGTACCGATAGGCGATCAATAATCCGTTTAGAAATCACTTCTTGAATAATACTAATTATCGTATTACAGATAGCAACACCTAAAAACAAACAGTTTTTAACCGCTTCAATCATTTCCCCTTGAAAGGTACCAGCAACTAGAATCGCAAGACCTAAAGCAAAATTTAAAAAATTAAAATACGTAAATACGTTATCCCGAATAATTTGAGGAATTGATTTAGTTGCCGGTTGATTATCATAATTAACTAATCCATTATCTATTCTCTCATCTACTTGTTTTTGATTTAGCCCTTCTGTTGGAAGAGGCGAATAGCGCTTTATTCTACTTCCCATCAACACCACTCTTTTCACTACTAATTAGTATAACACATTTAAGAAAACAAGGAGTAAATATGACAAAACTGTAAGAAGAAAAACTATACTTCATGTAGAGTTAATTCTTAATATCCCGTTTCGTATAAATAAAGACAGTAAGAAAATAGAGAATCAAGATAAATATCAAACTAATCATTAAACCAAACGGTTCATAAAGTCCAGTAAGCATACAAGACTCTAAATAATACTCACTATGATAAGCAACCATCCAATAATCTAAATAAGGAATTGGTGTATAACAGAAAATCTTTAAGAACGTAAATCCAAAATTAGAAACTAATACCCAAATCATAATCGAAAATAAAGTTAAAATAGAAGTAACACTAGCCGTTAAAGCCGTACTTAAAGTAATACTAGATAAAAATAAGATTAAGCTTAAGAAGAAACATGCTGGAATCATACCAACCATCATATTACCTAAATACCACAAGAAGTAAGGGATTTCTCTAACTTCACCACCGATAAATAAAAGTTTAGGTGTAAAAAGTTCACCAAATCCATAAGAAATTCCCACTAAAACAAATAAGATAAGTGAAGCAATTAACCACAGAATAAATGTTTCTATGATTAAATATAAGAATTTAGAAAGTAAGATTTTTGATCTTTTAACTGGCTTAGAAAGTAACAATTTTACAGTTCCACTATCATGTTCACGTGAAGTAATACCTGCATGGGTAATCGCCACAATAAAGATCACTACTACAATTAAATGAAGTCCCTGATTCATAAAATTCTTAGCCGTTTGATAAGAATAGAGAGATTCATAATTCGATGGATAATATAAATCATGTTTTAAATCATGCTGAATGGCATAATGAAGAATTTGTTCTTTCGCATCAAAATCTTCGTTCAACGTTCGATAATACGTCTTAACATTTTCATAACTAGCCTGATTAGAAGATTGATGATACTCCTCCAAAGTTGGTGCTTCGATCTCTCGATTAATTTCTTCTAAATATTGATGAGCATTAACTACCCGATAATTACTATCATCCATAATTTTTTCATCAATAATCATCTGATAAATAGCTAGTGTATCCTCATTAATTTCGGTATCAAAAACAGTAGCATAATACAAATTCGTCTGATAAACAGCTTCAATATAAAGATAATAAGCATTCTCTTCTAATGCCTTAGTCACTAAATCAACATACTCATGATAATATGTAAAATCACGAGAAAACTCAGTTAGTGACAAAGAAACCGCTTCTTTCAACTGATTCGTATAACTAGCTACTGTACCATAATACAGTTCATAATGAGCATTTTCTGAAGGTAAAGAAGAAACTTCTTCTAAAAAAGAAGCATCATTTCGATAAGCTTGTACCTGTTCTAAAATAACTAAACGAGTAAGAGCTGAACTTAAACTAAATAAAGCATCCTGTTGCCAACAAGATTCAGTACTACCATTTCCCAGTAATTGAATCGTATCTCGATAAGGCTTTTCTAACCTAGAAAAAACTTCTGCCACTCCAACATTCACAAAATTAGTTTCTTCTTCTAAAGCTTTATTAGCTTTCTGATAAGCATCGTCAAACTCTTCTATAGAAATAGGTGAAGTATAAGAACGGTTAGAGCCAAAAAACGATTCCATTTTCATTAAACCAAAACAAGATACAATCAAAACAAGAAAAATAATAACTGTTTTTTTCCAAGAAAAATGTTTAATAAATTCACAACGAATTAATCGGAATAACTGCACCTTACTCACCATCCTGTCTAAGAGTCTTAGTCAAAAACTCATCTTCTAAACTAATGTTCTTATCTTTGATATCGGATACCAAAATATTTTCAACGATTTTTCCCTCTTGAATTAAAATAACCCTATCACAGACATTTTCTATTTCTGATAAAATATGACTAGAAATAAAAATTGTCATCTTATATTCTTCGTTAATCCGTTTTAGTATTTCCCGAAGTTCTTTAATACCTAAAGGATCTAAACCATTCGTCGGTTCGTCCAAAATAAGTAACTTAGGATGATTTAGTAAAGCCTGAGCCAATCCTAGTCGTTGTTTCATTCCTAATGAATAAGTTTTTACTTTATGATGAATGGCCTCCTCTAAATGAACTAATTTTACTAATACCTCTAAATTCTTAGGATGAGAAATTCCATTCATTAACGCACAAATTTCAAGATTTTTCCACCCAGAAATATTCTGATACATATCTGGATTTTCTACAATACATCCAACATTTCTTAATGCTTTTTCAAAATCTTTTTTTACATCATAATCACAAATACGAATACTACCACCATCTAGATGATATAGTCCTAACACTGACTTAATAAAAGTAGATTTCCCCGCACCATTCGGACCAACAAAGCCTACAATTTCTCCTTCTTCTAAAGTAATATCGATACCATGTAATATTTCTTTACGATGAAATTTCTTTCTAACTTCTACCGCTTCTAATACTTTCATATTCTTACTCTCCTACTATAAGATCATTATATCAGAAAAAAAGAAAGGTGAATACTTTTTAAACTCAATCAGCTAAATATCTTTATTAAATAAATTTTCACTCAATATCCTTTCTACCGCATTAATTAATTCCTCTCGATTAGGGATATAATATGTATACGTAGAAGCAAACACTTTATTGGATAATCCTCCTAAAACATATTCCATAGTGACATCTTTCTTACCCGCACACAAAATAATTCCAATTGTCTCTTGATCAAATTCATCTTTTACTTCACTATTATAATAATTAATATACATATTCATTTGTCCAACATATTCTGGCTTCATTTTTTCAGTTTTTAAATCGATCAAGACATAAGATCTCAAAATTTTATTATAAAATACTAAATCAACATAATAATGAGTATTATCATCTAAAGTAATTCTCATTTGATGACCAACATACATAAAGCCTTTTCCTAACTCTAATAGAAATGATGATAAATGATGGATTAAATTCTTTTCTAATTCACTTTCTCGAACAGGCTTTTCTTCTTTAATTCCTAAAAATTCAAATACATAAGGTTCTTTCAATATATCCGTAGGACTACTAATCTCATTACCTTTTTTCGATAATTCATAAACTTTTTCAATATTCTTTCTACCATTAGATAATAATAATCTTTGAAACAACAAAGAATCTATCTGTCTTTTTAACTCTCTTTTTGACCACCCAGAATTAATGCATTCTTTTTCATAAAAGTTTCTTTCCTTATCATCTTCGATGTAAATCAAATAACAATAATGAGACCAACTCAATTTGCCAGCCAGTGGTTGGCAATTCTTATAACGAATATAAAATAGCCTCATATTTTGTAAAGCACTTCTACTAAATCCTGTCCCATATTTATTCGTTAACCTCTTAGATAAATTCTTTAATACATCTTTACCGTATTCTGCACGAATATTACCATTTTGTTCATTTTCTACAATAATTTTACCAATAGTAAAATAAGTATTCACTAAAGTATGATTAATCTGATAGGTCATCTTAGTTTTATTTTCTACAATAATTTTTTCAATCTGATTAAATAAACCGTCTACAATCTTCTCATCAATCATTGGTTTTTCTGTTTTATTAGTATTCATATAATTTCCTCCTATAATTTAGTTATTAGTATTATAGTAAGAAAAACAATAAATATCTTCCAAATTACAAAATTTTCTATTCGACAATATAGGCTATTTAAAAGTAAATTTTTTTAACTATCCAACAAACCCACCTATTATTGACTTAATTCAAAATTTTTCTTTTCTTCCTCAACGGCAGTGATTAATTCTTGTTCAGTGGGTAAATGTAGTTGATAAGTAGTAGAAAAAATATTCTTGTTATCTTCTGGAAGTGTATACTTAACAACAGTTTCATTTTTTGTTGTAGATAATAATATCCCAACGGTTGAATTCTCCTCCTCCTGTTTAATTTCTCTATCATAATAATGAACATACATTTGCATTTGTCCAATATCCTGAGGAGTTACTTTACCCATTTTTAAATCAATAATGACAAAACATTTTAACAAACGATTATAGAAAACTAAATCAGGATAAAAATGATCTTCTTCTAAGGTTAACCTTACTTGATTGCCAATATAAGTAAATCCCTTACCAAGTTCCAATAAAAATTCTTTTAAATGGGCTAATATATTTTTCTCTAAATCACCTTCTAAATACTCGCTATTTTCTTTGATATCTAAAAATTCTAATACAAATGGATCTTTTACTAAATCTTTACTTTCTCTTAACACCTGTCCTTTTTCAGATAATTCTAATACTTTTTCCTTATTCCTAGATAATAACAAACGTTCATATAACAATGAATCTCTTTGTCTTTGTAGTTCTCTTACACTCCACCTCGAATTAATACATTCATTCATATAAAACTTTCTCTTGGGCTCTTCCTCTATTCTTAATAACTCTAAATAGTGAGACCAACTCAATTTGGAAGACACCGTCTTCCAAATTGGGTATACTAAATAAAACTTTCTCATAGTTCTTAAATTTCTTGCCGAAAATCCCTTACCAAATTCAGCGGTTAACTTTTCTGATAATCTTTCCAAAACATAATCGCCATAATGCGCTTTTTTCTCCCCTTGTTGAATATCCATAATAATTTTCCCAATATGCCAATATAAATTGAGCATTTCGGTATTTACAACAGAATAAACCCGATTTCTACTACTAATAACTAACTCTTTAATATTATCAAATATTTGATCAATTTGATTATCCATTCTTACCTCCCATACTATTACCGGTAGTTATTAGTATTATAGTAAGCAAACCCGAAAAAGTCTTCACCATTACAAAATTTTCTATTAAAAAAATACGACCCTATTTAGTCGTATTTTCTTTTTGTCTATAAATAAGTAATAAAATGAACAAACTACCAATCAACGTACAAATACCAATAAAGATATATAAACCATTTACTTTAGCACCTACCACCTTTCCTGGTAAGGAAGTTTGATAGTAAGAATATAGGGCATAGTCTTGATAGATGTTATCAGTAATGGATTGATTATAATCAATTGTCATAGTTTCTACTTTACTAGTTCCATTTAAATAACTATTAGCTTCATAGAGTTCATAGCTATTCTTAACTGGATTATAAACTTCTACATATTCATAAGACTCTTGTTCTTTAGAACCTATTACTTGTTCTAATGATTTCTCTTCTAATTTGGTAACTAATTTTTGTGCTTCCTGATAAGCATCCAGATAACTACTATCAAAGGTTTCTTGATAAGTGGTTCTAACTTTATCTACAAAATAATCGACAATAGAAATATCGTTATCTACAGTAGACACAATTCTTACTCCAGTTCGATAATCAAAGCCATAGATACTTCCATCTTCATATCTAACTAAGATAAAGCTACTATTTCCTAGAACATTACTACTCATCTCAACAATTTCCTTATTCTTGAAATCATTTGGATATTTAATTTCACTCTTTAATGAATATAGTTTTCCGTCACTGCCTAAGACAAGTAAGTAATCTTTATTATTGTAGGAGTCAATAATCAGCTGATCACCATAATACATAGAATCAGATCTAATCATAGTTACTTTTCCATTCTTAATGAATACTTGATTATCTACTTCTTTCTCTTGATCAATTAAACTGTAGCTATAATAAGTATCGATCAATTGGTTCTGATAAGTAAAACTATATAAAGGTGTAGTGTTCTGTTTATGAGAAAGATTGGTAATATTATTTTCTTGGTAAACACCTGTTTCTAAATCAAGTACTCTACCATCACTAGTTAAAGCATAATGATCATATAGATGGATGAAAGTATTATTATATTCCCTGCTCTCATTAATAATTAACTTTCCATCTGATAAATAGTAATAATAATTTCCGATAGTAAGAATAGTCTTCTTTACTTCATCTGGAGTAAAAATATATTCTTTAGCATTTAATCCATCTGTAACTACAATTCTTAAATCGGTTTGGTAATCATAATAGAAAGTCATTGTCTTATCGGTTAGTGAATATGGGATATCATTAACATAAACAGTAACATATTCATTTAATTCACTAAATTCTAAATTAACGGTATTAATACCCGATGAATAAGCAAGCGCTTGAGGTAAACTTCTCATATAATTCATCTGATAAGCAAGAGACATGGTTGATAATTTAAAAGTAGAAATTGGGAGTGGAATTAGCTCTTGACCTGGTGCTTTTTTTAGAGTTGGATAATAGCCAGTCGAAAGTGGTGAAAAATCAAAGTCTGTAGTCGAGAATCCACGACTCATATAAGTAGACTGAATAGCCAAATCAGAAGCCGTTCCATAGTTCTTTTCTTCAATACCAACAATATCTAAACCAGAAACAATTTCACCATTTAATTGAGATTGATCATAAATCAAAGTATTTTGCATTGTCGTCGTTAAAGCATCCCCATTACCAATTACAATTCCTGCACTTGATGGATCATTTGTTGCTTCCACATTGGCGACAATGATATTATTATAAATCTGATTAGCTGTTTTCATCGCATCAACCTGACCAATTAATCCTCCCGCATTATAGGAAGCTGAGATAGAGGAATTTTCGATTAGATTAGAATAAATGTAATGTAAACCTGAACCAGTCGTATCGATATAGTTATTTCGATAGTAACCTAAAATACCACCTGCTCCACTACCTGATGCGTTGATTGTTGCCTGAATAGTATTATCTCTAAATGTTCTACCCGTATTTACACCATCAGTCATTCCTGCAAGGCCACCTACATAATTATTACCGGAAATTACACAATCTTGAATACTGTTTAAGTATATACTACTAGCATTTCCACCTGTTATACCTCCTGTATAATTGCCCAGATTAATAATATTACTATGATATATTCCGGAATTATTCACATTACTATTAGAAGAACCTACGAATCCTCCAATATAAGTAGATGTTGCATTTTTTCCAGAAATTTCAGAATTTATTATATAGCTATTTCTAACAAAGTAATAAGTAAATCCATAAATCCCGCCAACGTACTGATTACCTGAAACTTCACAATTCTCAACGGCTACTTGAGAAATACCATATGTGCCATTATGTCCTGCCATTCCTCCAACATTAACCTGTCCATCTACACTTGAATTTTCAATAGTTGAATTTGAACATCCACCGTTGCCATACAAAATGCCATGGTTGCTACCGCCCATTGATACTACATGAACATCATCGGCTTCGATATAAAAGTGCTTAACTTGATTAGATGTAACATTAGAAATTGATCCAATTAAGCCACCAACATAGCTTAAAGTCGCTGTTACATTAACTGTTTTCAATGTAATATTCTGAACATTTGCTTCGTCCATATAAGCAATAAATCCAGCCACATATTGAGTTCCTTGGACTTCAACATTATTCAACGTAATATTTTCAATTGATGAACTATAACTTTGAGATATACTTCCAATATAAGACATTTTTGGAGCATCTACAGTAATATTTTGAAAAGTTACATTCTGTATAGTGCCGTAAGTATATTGAATAATACCAGCATACATTCCAGAGGCAGTAGAAGCAATAGAAATATTATCAAAAATAATATTAGAAATACTGGTATTAATTTGTTTGATAAAAGAAACCTGAGCTTTTGATGAAGTAATTTCTAAATTCTTTAATGTATGTCCATCATCTGTTCCTTCTAAACGATTAAATACTACTCCCGTATTTACATTGACTTTATTACTAAAATCAATATCGGCAATCAATCTATAATTTTCTGGATCTGTCGTACTAATCTTTTGCCAATCTTCAAAGGACTCAATATCTTTATAAAACTGTAAATTAATCTTTACAGCGGTATTATAGGTCTGTTCTACTCCATCCTTTTGATAGACAATTTCTTGTAGTTCATAACTATCATAAGCCTTGTCTGGTATTGCTCTTAACTCTAAAGTTGTCACTTCATTCTCAGTAACATTTTTTCTAATTTCTGTTATCGTTAAACCATCTATTTTGACATTATTAATTGAAAGATTATCTTCATTTTGAAGACGAAGTAGTATATAAGCACTATCAATAGAAGGAGATACTTCTATTTCTGTTACTTCAAATTCATATTCATTTAAATAATTCGCTTTCTGATTAGGAAGTAATTCCGTTGTATCTTTATAATAAAGATATGGTAATTGATTGGTATCTAAGTTCTGATAACTGAAAGAGCTTCCTAATTGAATAAAGTTTTGATAAGTAAACGGATCATTTAATTGTTCAGTGGTAAGTAAAGTTTCTCCAGTTGTTTCAGAAGTAATTATTCCGTTCATATGTTGATTACTCCAAGCATAATTATTTTGATTAGTATCCATATTTCCTACTGTTCTACGAACATTTTCACTACTAGAACGAGAATAGATATCCCCTAAAACTAAAGTATTGATTACTTGAGAACTACTATTGATTAGTTGCCCAATAATTCCACCAACATTTCCTTGAGTAGTATGGATATTGACATTACTATAGACATTACTATAGACATTACTTAAATTAATCGAGTAAGGATCATATCCTACTATACCACCTACATTTTGACTATTCGCCCTTATTGTTCCGGTTGCATATACATTTCGAATTGTAGAATTATCTGCCCGACCAACTAATCCACCTATACCAGAAGCAGAAGAAAAATC
>CALVOU010000015.1 GCA_944350365.1 uncultured Bacilli bacterium | reverse complement strand
TTGTTCCTTATAGGAAAGGAGTGAGAACATGATCGCTGAAGTATTAGTTGAATTAGGAGCAAGAAATATTGATCGAACATTTGATTATTTAGTGCCATCTGATCTTTATGAAGATATCAAGATTGGTATTCGTGTACTTGTTCCTTTTGGTCGCCAAGAAGTAGAAGGCTTTGTTTTAGCCCTAAAAGAAGAAACCCTTCATGAAGAGTTAAAAACAATTATTCGTCTAGTCGATCAAGAAGTAATCTTAAATGAAGAACTTCGCCAATTAGGAAAATATATTAGTGATACCACTTTATCTACTTTGATAGCTTCTTATCAAGTAATGCTACCTAAAGCAGTAAAAGCAAGTAAGAAAACAACGATTAATAAGAAAGAAACTACTTATTTTAGTCTAGCTAAACCACTAAAATTAATCTTAACCGAAGAAAAGATAACTCCTTCTCAAGAAGCAATCTTGGAGTATTTAAAAACGCATCCCAAAGCAGAAAAAAAAGAGTTAGCCTCTATTTCAACAAGCAGTGTAAAAACATTATTAAAAAAAGGAATTATTGTTGAAAATAAAGAAGAAAAATATCGCTTAGCTTCCTCTTATTCTTTAACAGAAAAGAAACCACTGACTAAACGACAACAAGAAGTAGTGAATGAGATTATGTCTTTTCAAAATGAGAATAAAGTTTTCTTACTTCATGGTGTAACGGGTAGTGGAAAAACAGAAGTTTATATGGAACTGATTGAAAAGATGAAAGAAGAAGGAAAAAGTAGTATTGTATTAGTTCCAGAAATTTCTTTAACAGAACAAATTGTCTCTCGTTTTCGTAGCCGTTTTGGAGAAGATATTGCGATTTTACATAGTCGTTTGAGTGATGGGGAAAAGTACGACGAATGGAGAAAAATTAATCGTCAAGAAGTAAGTATCGTCATCGGGGCAAGAAGCGCGATTTTCGCACCGTTAAAAAATATTGGAATCATGATTATTGATGAAGAACATACAACGACATATAAACAAGAAAATACGCCCAAATACCATGCTTTAGATATTGCTAAATGGCGTAGTACCTATCATAAGTGTCCTGTTGTTTTAGGAAGTGCTACCCCTAGTCTAGAAAGTTATGCTAGAGCGTTAAAAGGGGTTTATTACTTAATTGAAATGAAAGAAAGAGTCAATCAAAAGCCTTTACCAGAAGTAAAAATTATCGATCTAAATACTGAAAAAAAGAAAAAGACTGAGAATAGCTATTTTTCCAATGAATTATGGGATGAGATGACTAAACGAATAGAAAATAATGAACAGATTATGCTTCTATTAAATCGAAGAGGGTATTCTTCTATTGTATCTTGCCAGAATTGTGGTTATGTGGAAAAATGTCCACATTGTGATATTAGTTTAACTTATCATAAAACAAGTGGTGTGTTACGGTGCCATTATTGTGGTTATGCCAAGCGAATAGATACAATTTGTCCAGAATGTAAGGAAGAAGCCTTGAAGAATTTAGGCGTCGGTACTGAACGTATTGAAGAAGAATTAAAAAAATATTTCCCAACTGCTCGAGTAGTCAGAATGGATATGGACACGACTTCTAGAAAAGGCGCTCATGAGAAGATCATTACAGCCTTTCAAAATCACGAATATGACATTTTATTAGGTACACAAATGATTGCCAAAGGATTAGATTTTAAAGAAGTAACATTAGTGGGAATCATTAATGCCGATACTAGTTTAAATATTCCAGATTTTAGAAGTAGCGAATATACTTTTCAACTATTAAGTCAAACATCTGGTCGTAGTGGTAGAGGAGATAAAGAAGGAAAAGTCTATATTCAAACCTTTAATCCTGATCATTATGCCATTTATTGTGCTAAAAATCATGATTATGTTTCCTTCTATAAAAAAGAAATGGAAATCCGTCATACGCTAGGATATCCACCATATTATTATTTAGTATTAGTAAAAATTATCAGTAAAGATTATTCTAAAGCGCAAAAAGAAAGTACTAAGATTGGTGATTACTTAAAAAGAAATTTATCAGAAGTATCTATATTAGGACCTTCTATGGCTAATGTATTTAAGATGAATAATCAGTATCGTTTTCAAATTGTTTTAAAATATAAAAGATGTGAAAAGTTATACCCAGTTTTAAAAGAATTGATCAATCACTATCAAAGTGATCGCCTTTTAACTGTAGATATTGATTTTAATCCTGTTCACTTTTAATTTATCATTGTTTCACTTTTTAGTTAATTAATCGTTACCCCATATTTTTTGAATATGGAGATACTATTTCAAATTCCAATTACTAGAGATTCTTCTTATATTTTTGTGGAATACGGAGATACTATAACTGGTGATAAGAGTGATAACAGGATACGAAGTAAAAAAAGATAAATCCGGAGAAGTACTTGTTTTACATATTAATTATGATGAAGAATTCTCATCAGAGTTCTTTAGAGGAAAGAGGAAAAAAAGTACGAAAGAATGGGTAACGGAGTACATTAAAGATGAAAAAATTAAGTGGGATGGTAACAAAATTGTTTTAATGGTAGGTGGTGTTGTGTTAGGTAGCTTATTATTGTTAGGCAATCCTAAACAACCGAGCGACCCTCATTATGCGTATGTTAATGACATGATTATTCCTTTAACGGAAGAGAAGGTAGATTTGAATTCCCTAAATGAAGAAATTCCAACAGAAGAAGTTAGTGAAGAAACAATTAATGTAGATAGCTCATCAGTAGAAGAAATGTCTAATGAACAATCAACTAACCAACAAAACAATACCACGTCTAGTGGAAATAAAGGTTCGAGTACAAATAATGGAGTAAATAAACCAAATAATAATCAAAGTAGCAGTCCATCTGCCAATACAAATACCAGTCATAATACTACTATCAATAATGATCATTCTTCTTCAACTTCTTCAGAAAGTACAGAGGCAGTAACGCCACCAGCCACTTCACAAGAGCAACAAGTGACGGTTTATCGTAGTAATGGAAGTGTGATTACGTTATCGATGAGTGATTATTTGATTGGAGTTGTTGGTGCAGAAATGCCAGCTTCCTTTCCGTTAGAAGCCTTAAAAGCTCAAGCAGTAGTCGCTAGGACATATGCCTTAAAAAGGATCTCAAGTGGTCAAAAATTAACTGATACAGTCTCTACTCAAGCTTATAAAGACAATAATCAATTAAGAAGAGAATGGCAGGGAAATTTTGATACTTACTACAATAAAATAAAATTAGCTGTAACCTCAACCAACAACATGACAATAAAATATAATGGTACCTATATCGACGCAGTTTATCATTCGACAAGTAATGGTAGAACGGAAGATGCTGTTCATGTGTGGGGAAACAGTGTACCGTATCTAAAAAGCGTTGAAAGTAGTTGGGACAAAAACGCATCTTCTTATTTGCGAACAGAAGAAAAAGAACTTAGTGTTCTTTTGACGTTACTAGGAATTGATTTAAGTGATGAAAGTAGTATCGAAATTGTCTCAAGAAATGCGAGTGGCAGAGTCTCCAGTATTAGAATTGGAAATAAGAACTATAGTGGCGTTGAACTTAGAAATTTACTAGGACTCCGGTCTGCTGACTTTGATTTAGAAGTACAAAACAATAAAGTGATTATTACTACTCGTGGATATGGTCATGGAGTAGGAATGAGTCAGTATGGAGCGAAAGGCATGGCTGAAAATGGCTATAATTATCAACAGATATTAAGACATTATTATCAAGGAATTAATCTTTCCACAATTTAGTGATATTAAAGAAAAGTATTCTATAGATAAAAATATGGAGTACTTTTCTATTGGAAATAACCTGTCCTATTAAAAGAATAACTAAGTGGTCATACGGTTTAAATCAAGGATAATTGGAAAAAAAGGAAAAGTGGATAATTTGGATGGTACTTTTAAAGAAGAAAAAATCATGTTATACTAAAAAAGGAAAACAGGTGTAGTTAATGAAAAAAGGAAAGAAAAAATGGATATTCATTGCTTTAGCAAGTATACTCGTGATTTTTATCATCGGTGTAATCGTTATTCTGACTAACGATGAGTTAAGATTCAAATTTGAATACGGAATGATTAATTATATTCCTTATGAAAATGGGGAGAAAATCGTAATCGATATTCCTTTTGATAACGGAGTAAAATATCTAGAAGGAGACGAAATCATCGATACATTTCGAAATGAAACCGGGATAATTTATCTTGGGTATAGTAGCTGTCCATGGTGTCGAAATATCATTGAGCCATTAATTGAAGTGGCTAAAGAAAATGATATGGATACCATTTACTATGTGAATGTTCACGATAAGAAATTTGATGATATTAAGGACGAACTCAAGGAAATATTAAACGATTATCTACGAGTAGACGAAGAGACTAATCAAAAAGTACTTGCGACTCCAGATGTTTATTTCGTTAAAGAAGGAGAAATAAAAACCCATCATATTAGTACTGTCGAAAGTTATCGAAATCCATACCGTGGTATGAACGATGAACAAAGAAAAGAATTGAAAGCAATTTATCAAGCAGGAATCGAGGAGATAAAATGAAAAATAAAAAATTAAGAATTGTCTTTATGGGAACCCCAGAATTTAGTGTTCCTGTCCTAGAGGTATTAATAGAAAATTATCAAGTAGTGGGGGTAGTGACTCAACCAGATAAAGAAGTAGGACGTCACCATGAAATAAAACCAACACCAGTCAAAGAAGTAGCGTTAAAAAATAATATTTTAGTTTTACAACCACAAAGAATTAAAAAAGAGTATCAAGAAATTTTGGACTTAAAAGCAGATCTAATCGTTACCTGTGCTTATGGACAGATGATTCCAAAAGAAATTTTAGAAGCCCCTAAATATGGATGCATCAATGTACATGCTTCTCTTTTACCTAAATTACGTGGTGGGGCACCTATTCATCGTGCCATTATCAATAATGAAACAAGAACAGGAATTACCATTATGTATATGGTAGAGAAGATGGATGCCGGAGATATTTTGGCTCAAGAAGAAACACCAATTTTAAAGGAAGATAATGTTGGTATTCTTCATGATCGTTTAAGTAAAATGGGAGCTAAATTATTAATAGAAACTATCCCTGACTTGATCAATGGAAAAATTAAACCAATTCCGCAAAATGAAGAAGAAGTGACCTATGCTTGGAATATTAAAAGAGAAGAAGAAAAAATTGATTTTAATCAGCGAACAATCGATATCTACAACCAAATTCGTGGCCTTAATCCTTGGCCAGGCGGGTATGCCTTGTTAGATGGAAAAGTGGTTAAAATCTACGAAGCAAGAATCAGCGATAGCTTCTTTACAACCAAAAAGAATGGCGAAATTGGGAAAGTTTACGAAGATGGAATCGGCGTTAGTACTAAAGATGGCGAAATCATCATTACCAAATTACAACCATCAGGTAAACGAAAAATGCTAGCCAAAGAATATTTAAACGGAGTTCATGAAGAGGATTTATTAGGAAAAGTATTTAATGAGGAGTAGGGTACAATGAAAAAAGAGGATTGGAAAGCGTTACTAAAGAAATGTTTTGGTAAAGAAAAAGATGAGCGTCTTCATGCGATTGCTATGCTCATTATTTGGGGAATTTTTATCACTATCGTTATTTTAATGGTTCGATTGAGTCCTAGCCGTGAAACATCAAGTAACAACTCTACTACGCCAGATAATAACAACCAAGTAGAAACCACGCCAAATACAGGAGGAATTATCAGTAACGAAGAGACTCCTAGTACTCCTACCGAAAGCTTTGAAGTAAATTTCAGCTATATCTATACAGTAACCAATAATGGTGTCCAAGAAGTAATAACTGGTAAAAAGATCGACGAGAAAGAAATATTTACCATTATTACGAAAGAAGGAAGCAATAGCTATGCGAAACTAAGTAGTAATTATCTACAGAAAGAAAATGGCGAGTATCACATCGTAGAAAGTCCTAGTTCTAATCTCGTTTACTGTGATGTGGAAGATATCTCTTACTTGACAGAAGTAGGCACTTTAACGACGAATGGAAATGTCTATACTTATCAAGTTCCAGTTACCCAAATTGTCAAATTATATAATCCAACTTTCGATACCACTACAATAGATACTAATCTAAAAGATACAATTACCCTAACTACAGAAAATGGCACCTTAAAAACGATTAAAGCAAACTATAATAACTATTTGACAACAGTAAGTGGTCATTTATCTACTTTAACCGTAGAAATGGAATTTAGCCAAGTAGGCACTACTGAGAATTTTGAGATTACCCTCGGTGATTAAGAAAATCCCTTTACACTTTACTTGACAATCAAAAAAGATTATCTTTAAAGGTAATCTTTTTCTATGCTATAATTATGGTGTGGAAGTGGATATATGGAAAGTATTTATAACAAAACAATGACAGAACTAGAAGATTACTTTTTAACTAAAGGAGATAAAAAATATCGAGCAGTACAGGTATTTGAATGGCTTTACCAAAAAAAAGTATCAACATTTGAAGAAATGTCCAATCTAAAAAAGGAAGTAATTGCCTCATTACAAGCAGATTTTACAACTTCGACAATTTCAATTGGCAAAGTAGAGCGCGATCAAGATGTTAGTAAATATCTCTTTTATCTACAAGATGGGGAAAAAATAGAAGCCGTTTTGATGAATCATCACTACGGAAATAGTCTCTGTATATCCACTCAAGTAGGCTGTAACATGGGCTGTAAATTCTGTGAAAGTGGTCGTTTAAAAAAAGTACGTAATTTAGAAACTAGTGAGATGGTTGAACAGATTTTAAGAGTAGAACAAGAAGAACAGTTGCGTATTAGCCACGTTGTCGTTATGGGAATTGGTGAACCCTTCGATAATTATGATCACCTAGTAAAATTTATTGAAATTATTAATCATCCGAAAGGTCTAGCTTTAGGTAGTCGTCATATTACGGTATCTACTTGTGGAATTATTCCTAAAATTAAAGAATTTTCTAACTTACCGTATCAAGTAAATCTAGCGATTAGTTTACATGCCCCAAATAACGAAATAAGAAACAGTATTATGCCAATTAATAAAGTGTATACTATAAATGAATTGATGAAGACATTAAAAGATTATGTGAAAAAGACGAATCGCCGGGTAACTTTCGAATATATATTGTTAAAAGGAATAAACGACCGTGAAAAAGATGCCATAGAATTAGCTCATTTAGTAAAAGATTTAACTTGTTATGTTAATTTGATTCCCTATAACGAGACGAATAATTTAGCCTTTAAACGTAGTGATTATGAGACGATTACTAAGTTTTATGATATATTAAAAAAGAATAAAATAAACGCTACGATCAGAAAAGAGTTCGGTTCCAATATCAGCGCAGCTTGTGGTCAATTAAGGAGTAAAAAGGAGGACTAATATGAAATCATTTTGTTTAACAGATACCGGAAAAGTACGAGATCATAATGAAGATAGTGTGATCATCGTAAGAAATAAAAACAATGATTATCTATTAGCAGTATCGGATGGAATGGGTGGCCATTCAGCAGGAGAAGTAGCTTCATCCATTGCCATTAGCTATCTAGGAAAACATTTTCAAGAGACATTTTTAAATATGAATAAAGAACAAGCAATCGAGTGGTTAAGAAATAGTACAACAGAAATTAATCATTTGATTTTTAGTTATGCAGATGATCATCCAGAAAGTAAAGGAATGGGGGCAACCTTAGTCGTAGCGATTAATACTAAAGATTATGTTCTATATGGTAATATTGGGGATTCTAGTGGCTTTGTCATGAAAGATGGCAAACTACATAAAATCACTTATGATCATACTTTAGTTAATCTATTAGTAACGGCAGGAGAACTTACCAAAGAGGAAGCGAAAGACCATCCAAAAAAGAATGTATTAATGAAAGCTCTAGGCGCAACCAAGAATATCGATATTGATATCTTTGATTGTGATACTTCAGTTAGTGGGTTATTTCTTTGTAGTGACGGACTAACCAATATGCTAGAAGAAGAACAAATTGAACGAGTATTACTTAGTGATTTGACAATCGAAGATAAATTGATTAAACTGGTACATAAAGCAAACAATCGAGGAGGAACAGACAATATTTCCATCGCATACCTGATTAGAGAGGAAAATGAGGAAGGTGAAGTATAATGATAGAAAAGGGGCAAAAAATTAATGATCGTTATGAGATTATTAAAAGTATAGGCGAAGGTGGTATGGCCAATGTCTATCTAGCTTATGATACGATTTTAGATAGAAGAGTAGCAATTAAAGTTCTTCGTGGTGACTTATCGGGGGATGAAAAGTTTGTTAGACGTTTTCAGCGTGAAGCTTTATCTGCATCGAGTTTGTCTCATCCGAATATTGTGGAAATGTATGATGTTGGTGAAGATAATGGTTTATATTATATCGTCATGGAATATATTGAAGGAAAAACCCTTAAACAACTAATTAAAAAACGAGGAAGCTTAACCTTAAGTGAAGCAATCGATATTATGCTTCAACTTACTGATGGAATTTCCCATGCCCATGATAGTTATATTATTCACCGTGACTTAAAGCCACAAAATATTATGATCCGTGAAGATGGATCGATTAAGATTACTGACTTTGGTATCGCTATGGCCCTAAATTCTACGCAGTTAACACAGACGAATTCTGTTATGGGGTCTGTTCATTACTTACCACCAGAACAGGCAAGTGGTAAAGGATCAACCATCCGTAGTGATATCTATTCGATGGGAATTTTATTCTATGAATTATTGACTGGACAATTACCGTTTAAAGGGGATAATGCAGTAGAAATTGCTTTAAAACAAATGCGTGATGACATTCCGAGTATTCGTAAAAAGAATCCAGCTATTCCGCAAAGTGTTGAGAATGTTATTTTAAAAGCGACCGCGAAAAATCCTAAGAATCGTTATGCCGATGCCAAAGAAATGCATGCTGATTTGTTAACGGTATTAAATGATGAACGGATGAATGAAGAAAAAGTTGTCTTTAAATATCCAGAACATGAAATTGAAGATAATACCAAAAATATTACTGTAGTCAAGAAAAAGACAGAAGAAAAAATTCAAGAAGTAAAAGAGGATAAAAAAGCGAAAGAAGAAAAAGAAGAGCCGGAAGAAAAACCGGACGAAAAGGAAGAAATGCCAGCTGAAGACAAGAGTTTAAAAAGGACAAACCGGATTGTCTGGATTTTAGCTTCTTTATTTACGTTAATTGTAATTGGCGTAGTAACGTTTTTCCTAATTATTCCGTATTTTTCGAGAACTCCAGATATAGAGATACCAGATGTATCTAATTTAACCGTAGTAGAAGCCGAGAAAAAATTAAAAGAAGAAGGTTTTGAAGTTGCGGTGGAGACCAAAAAAGAAGAGAATGCTACTATAGAAGCCGGAAAAGTAATTAAGACTTCTCCAGCGGCGGGAAGAACAGTTAAAGAGGGTACCGTAATTACGCTATACGAGTCATTGGGTCAAGAAAAATATGAAGTCGTTGATTTAACGGGAGAAAATAGTGAAGCGCAAAAAGAAATCCTAGAAACAATGTATGGCTTAAAAGTAACGATCGAAAAACGAACGGTCGATAACCCAGATGACTATGATGAAGGAGAAATTATCGATCAGAGTGTCAAAGCAGGTAATACTTTAGTAAAAGGAGATTCGATTACTCTTTATGTAGCTGATGTTGAAGATGTCTATCCGAATATGGTAGAGGATGGATGGACCGTGGAAGATGTCGAAGCATTCTGCGAAAAGTATAATATTAAGTTGACGATTGATTATGAAGCAACTTCACAATATACGGAAGGTACTTTAATTAGTCAATCTCGTTCACCAAAAACACCAATTGTGTCTGGTTCAACGCTTAAGATTGTTGTTGCAGAAAAACCAAACGTAACAACACCATCACCAACACCAACACCTAGTGATGACGATGAAGAAGATGAAACAGTAACCTCACCATCGCCAACGCCATCAACTTCGCCAACTCCTTCAACGTCACCATCAACGAATCATTAAACAGGGGGATAGGGGATAAATGAAAGGACAAATTGTTAAAATTGTAAGTAATTTATGTTCAGTCGAGTGTGAAGAGCAAGTATTCGAATGCACACCTAGAGGAAAATTTCGGAATCAGAAGATTAGTCCCATCGTAGGGGATTATGTAGAATTTGATGAAAAAAACAAATACTTATTAGAAATCTTACCCCGTAAGAATTGTCTTGAACGACCACTCGTTGCGAACATTGATCAGGGACTTTTAGTGACAAGTGTAAAAAGTCCCGATTTTTCTACCAATTTATTGGATAAATTGTTAACGGTGATGGAATATCATCAAATCACACCGATTATCTGTGTGACTAAATGGGACTTGTTAACAGGAACAGAGAAAAAAGAGATAAAAAAGATTTTAAAATACTATCAAAGAATTGGTTATAAAGTAATCTATAATCATAAGTTATGGAAAGTAAAAAAGGTATTTAAGAATAAAACGACAGTCTTGACTGGACAAACTGGAGCCGGAAAATCCACTTTGATTAATAAATTAGATCCCCATTTCCATTTAGAAACCGGTGAGATATCCAAAGCTCTAGGTCGTGGAAAACATACGACTAGACATGTGGAACTTCTACATTTGTGTAAGGGTAAAGTCTTAGATACACCAGGTTTTTCACAGCTAGATTTTCAAGAAGTACCAGACGAAGAATTAAGAGATACATTTATTGAGTTTCGAAAGTATCCATGCCCATATAAAGACTGCATGCATTTATCCGAAAAAGAATGTCAAGTTAAAGCTAATGTCAAAAATGGAAAAATACTAGAGAGTCGTTATGAAAATTATCAGAAATTAATGAAGAAAAGTAGGTGGTAATATGAAAGTATCTGCTTCTTTTCTAACTTGTCGAAAGATAGAAAAAGCGATAGAAAAACTATCGCTAACTGATGTCGACTATATTCATGTAGATTTCGTCGATAATACCTTTTGTCAAGGAAAGAAAATTCCCATTAGAAAATTAAAAAAAATCTATCGCTATACGGCCAAACGTTTAGATGTTCATTTGATGGTGAATAAACCCAAAAAGTACATTAAACAGTTTGTAAAACTAAATGCGGAAATGATCACTTTCCCAATCGAAATTGAAAAAGATATCGAAAAGAACTTAAATTTAATCAAAAAGTATGGATTAAAATGTGGATTATCGATTAATCCAGATACGAATTTACATCTCTTAGAAAAATGGTTAGACAAAATAGATCTTGTTCTCGTGATGGGTGTAAATCCAGGATATGGAGGCCAAGAGTTCATCCCCGAAGTAAAAAATAGAGTAGAAATCATCAGAAAAATGATCACAGAACATCAAACAACAACCCTTTTAAGCTTGGATGGGGGTATCAATCAGGAAATCGCAAAAGAAGTTTCTCCTTTGGTTGATATTATTGTGAGTGGTTCTTATATCACAAATGCTGATGATTACCAAGAACAAATCGATATCCTAAGAGGAAAAGAAAAACAAAAGAATACGGAAAATATAGAAGAAAAAGAAAAGAATGAAAATCTATCTCAGTAACTAACTGAAATTCAGGTTTTCATTCTTTTCATAACAATAAAAAATAAGTGACTACTCACTTACTTCTTCGATCTTTTCATCTTTTCTAGAAGTTCTAATTTCTCTTGCGCTACATCTGATTCTAGTTCCATCTTCTAATCTAACAGTTTGAAGATTAACTCCTTGTTTTTTTCTAGTAGCATTTAATGCATGAGAACGTTTATTTCCAAATAAAGGCTTCTTATTCGTAACTTTAACTGCCATAGTCTTTTTCCTCCTTTGATACATGTTTTAACTTGCGCTTATAACTTTATCATAGATTGCGCAATAAGTCAAATAAAACAAGCGAAAAAATATACCTTTATGATTAATTTGTGATAATGTCTTAAGTGTTAACTTGCGAAAAAATATACCTTTGACTATTTTATTGCTTTTTCATCAAAAAAAGTTATAATAAGAACAATATAAAGTTAAGGAGGAGTGTTATGTGGCCTGAATTTACCGTAAAAATAATGTAGGTGTGATTTTTGACCCTGATTTTTGGCATAATTGGGGACCAACCCACATGGTTTACTTTCATCCAGATTTATTTTCTGATGACAAAAAGATAAACAGTATTTATTGTCTTTGGCAACCATTTACAACTATTGATTTCAATAAAGAGGATATCGCTATGGTACTGGAATATGCTTGTAGTGAATTCGGTGAACATTGTACCTTTTTTTTCGTACAAAGATATTCCGGATATTGAACATTCAAGATGTGAAGATTATTATGTTTTACCCACATTTGAAACTTTAGAAGAAGATGTACTTACTATTTATAATGGAATATTAATGAAAAAGACAAAAGAAGAATTATATGTTTCCTATTTAGAAGACCATCTTTTTACTCTCCAAGCTTTATCTTTTCGTCAAAGAAAACAAGTACAAGATACATTAGGCCTTAATTTAGAAGAGTATAGAAAATATCTAGAAAAAGCAATCGCTCTTATCGCTCTTATTTCTCAACTACCTATCGAAAGTCGAATTCAAATAATCAAAAAACTATATGATTTTTCACAGCTACCTACCATTATTTCTTGCTTAGAAACTGAGTACCCGAAAACAAAAATTAAGTCATTAAGAAATCACTTTGAAGAAAAGTATAATCGTTACAATAATCCTTTTTGGAATAATGCCAATGATTTAAATTCTATCTTTCGTCATGCTAGAGATCAACATTTGAATTATGCAATGCAATATATGGAGAAGGAAGTGCCAGAAATTACTTTTGATCCAATCAGTGAAAAACTTATCCAAACTGGGAAAATGACGACTAGTTTTGAAGCCGTCTACGGTTCAGTTGGTTTAGAAAATGGGGTTGCTACCTTTAAAGAGAAAACAAAGAATTATTCTAAGTCCTTATAACTTAGTAGAATAGCTAAAACAAAATAGTTGGCTCTAAAAAGTGAATTTTATTTCTGTAAAAAAAGAAAAAAAACATTTTACGATTAGAAAAAGAAGTCGAACCAATATTTTTTTGGTAAAATAAGAATAGACTGGAGGAAATTCTATGTACGTACCATTATATATAAAGACCAATTATTCTTTGTTATCTAGTGTGATTAGAATTGATAATTTAATCGAAAGGGCAAAACAAAATCATCTTTCCTCTCTTGCCATCACAGATAACAATATGTTTGGCACAATGGAATTCTATCAAAAATGTAAGACTGCAGGAATTCATCCGATTATCGGTTTGGAAATAGAGCTAGAAAACGACATTGTATTATTGTATGCTAAAAATTATCAAGGCTACCAAACATTGATTAAGTTATCGACGATTCAAAGCGAGCGTAAAGTCTTAATGGAGGATATAGAAAATCATCACGAGGAAGTAATCGCTATTGTTCCTTTTGACAGTCATAATTCTTTTGACAAAATACAAAAAATAATCGAAGATAACGATTGCTTTTTAGGTTACAAAGATAAACAACAAGAAATAGAAGCTAGAAAAAAAACGTCCCAACTTGTCTACCTCAATAAAACCCTATATATAGATCCAGAAGAAAATGAATACTTGAAATATCTATATATGATTAGAGATGGTAAGACAATTGCGGATTTTATAGATTATGATTTATTAAATCATGAATTACGTTTTGAAGAAGTCTATGAATACTCGACAAATCAAGGATTATTTCAAACCGAACAGATTGCTAAAGCTTGTAATTTAGAATTTCCAAAAGCCGAATTATTGCTCCCGATTTTTGAAACTGGAAAAGATCTAACCTCAGATCAGTATTTAGCCAATTTAGCCAAAGTAGGACTTAACCGCAGATTAAATGGCGAAGTAAGTGAAGTTTATAGTAAGCGGTTAATTTATGAATTATCCGTAATTGAAAAGATGGGATTCTCCAATTACTTTTTGGTTGTATATGATTTTATTAAATATGCGAAAAAAAATAAAATTTTAGTCGGTCCCGGTAGGGGAAGTGGAGCAGGATCCCTTGTTTGTTACTCGATTGGTATAACGGATATTGATCCGATAAAATATGATCTTCTCTTTGAGCGCTTTTTAAACCCAGAGCGAATCAGCATGCCAGATATCGATACTGATTTTCCGGATATTTATCGGGATAAAGTAATCGATTATGTTGTAGAAAAGTACGGAAAAAAACGGGTGAGTGGTATCGTTACTTTCGGAACCTTAGCGGCTAAACAATCTTTACGCGATGTCGCAAGAGTCTTAAATGTTCCTAGTTATCAGATTGACTTGATCACCAAACGAATCCCGAATTTTACTAAACTAAAACTACTAGACTTCTATCATCAAGATCAAGAGTTAAAACAGTTAATCGATAGTGAAAAAAAACTTCAACTTATGTTTAAAGTCGCTTGTCATATTGAGGGATTTCCAAGGCACACCTCATCCCATGCTGCAGGAATTGTCATGTGTAAGAAAGACTTAGATGAAGTGATTCCCCTAACCAAAAGTGATGATATGTATCTAACCGGTTTTTCCATGGAATATTTGGAACCATTAGGATTATTAAAAATGGATTTCCTAGGACTTAGAACCCTAACGACAATTATGCATATTATGGAAATGATTGCCGAAAAAGAAAACATTTATATCGATTTTAACCGTATTCCTTTAGACGATGATAAAGTATTAACCTTGTTTCAAAAAGCGGATACGACAGGAATATTCCAGTTTGAATCGGAGGGAATGAGAAACTTCTTGCGTAATTTAGAGCCAAATAGTTTCGAAGATATTTTCGCTGCGATTGCTTTGTTTAGACCGGGCCCAGCTAGTAATATCGATTCTTATATTCGTAGAAAAAAAGGTCAAGAAGAAATTACTTACTTAGATCGCTCACTAGAGCCAATTTTAAAAAGTACAAAAGGAATTATCATCTATCAAGAACAGATTATGCAAATTGCCAATCAATTAGCGGGATATACTTTAGGCGAAGCTGATATTCTGAGAAAGGCAATGAGTAAAAAGAAAAGTGATGTTTTAAAAAATGAAGAAGAAAAGTTTATTAGACAAAGTGTAGAGCGTGGTCACGACAAGGATATTGCTAAACAAATATTTGACTTAATTTTAAATTTCGCTAATTATGGTTTTAATCGCTCTCACTCGGTTGCTTATTCTTTAATCGCTTATAAGATGGCTTATCTAAAAGTATATTTTCCTAAATATTTTTACAGTAGTCTTCTAACTTCTGTAATTGGTAGTGAAACAAAGACCAAAGAATACATCAATGAAATTAAAGCCAAAAAAATAGTCATAAAAAAACCATGTATCAACAATAGTGGTAAAGAGTACATCGTTGAAGCTGATGGAATTAGATATCCATTATCGGGAATAAAAAATGTCGGTTTAGTATCAGTAGAAGCCATTATTAAAAATCAACCATATACAGATATCTTTGATTTTGTTCAGAAAACCGCAGGAAAAATAAATAGTAAAATCCTAGAATCTTTAATCGATGCCGGTTGTTTTGATACATTTGGTTATAATCATAATACTCTTTATCACAACTTAGATAGTATTATGAACTATGCAGAACTAGTAAAAGACTTAGATAGTGAATATGTTTTAAAACCAGAAATAGAAGTAGTAGAAGAATACAGTAAAGAGTATTTAATCAGTAAAGAGAAAGAATTGTTTGGTTTCTATTTAAGTAATCATCCCGTTACCTTTTATAAGGCTAATCTTTCTAATATTATTCCATTAGACCAAATTCACAAGTACTATAATCAAAGAGTAAACGTCATTATCTTAATTGACAAAGTTCGTACGATAAAGACCAAAAATGGAGATGAGATGATGTTTATTTGGGGAAGTGACGAGTATCAGGCAATGGATTTCACCCTTTTCCCTAAAGTATATCAGCGCTATCAAAATCTATCACTACAGAGTAATATGATTATGAAAGTATCTGGGCGGGTAGAGAGAAGGTATGACAAATTCCAAATCGTTGTTGATGGCTTGGAATGGTTAAATCAACAAAATAAACATGAGTAAACGAGAAAAATGGCTATTAAATCAAAGAAATTAGTTATATGAATATTTTCAATCAAAAAATAGATCATACTATATATAAAGTCAAAAAAACGGGGAAAAGAGTTGAAAAAACTAAAGAAGAAAACTTTCCAAAACATGGATAGTGTGTTATATTTATATATATGATGAGGATGTGGGTATATGAAATTAACATTTGAAACAAACGACTATCTGCTTACTTGGAATTTATTATATGGTGCTTCTATTTCACCTAAGATTCATACAGCTAAACAAAAGTTATGGTCCGCCTATAAAAAACAATATAATGCAGGAATGAAAGATAAAGATGAGATGCTTCAAGATATCAAAAATTATATTCCTGATGATGATACTCTATATAATTTAGTGTTTGAAACGGATGTGTTTGAAACTCTAAAAAAGAGTGCCGAAAAGCATCGTTTAGCACTCATGAAAGTATGGGATGAAAAGAAAAAAGAAATTAACCAATATTTAAAAGAAATCTTGCGCTTCCCGCTACAAGACATTTATAATATATTAGTCTTATGTCCAGAAATGGATACTGTTTTGATCTCTAAAACGACAAAAACAAGTATCGGATGGGGCTTTAAAAAAGATAATGAAGATTGGTATTTGGCGCTTTCTAATATTTTGTATACATTGATTAAAAATGAAGTTGGTGACTTTGAAAAAGAGTACAAAGAAATTGTTCAAGCGATTTTGGAACTAGCGATTCACAATGAGCTTTACACAAGACTAGCAGATAATTCCAATTATTTAGAAGGAGATCATACGTTAATGTATTTAAAACGACAGATTTATCCTTATTGGTTAATGTATTTAGGATGCGATCGTGAAGATATGACCCATTATATGATGCGAGATAAGATTGCGTTCGATATCGATAACTACACCATGGAAACCGCACTAAAAAAAGTGGATTTATACGAATTTATCCGTTTTTGTATAAAGAATCAAAAACACATTATACGGATTAATAACTTAGAAATAATATAGATTTCATTTAGAGTGAAATCTATTTTAATAGGGGGAGAAGTATGGCAGAAGATAAAATAACCATTTTATTTGAACAACTAAAATTAACAGATGAAGAAAAAAGTCATTTTCAGGGTTTATCTTTAGAAAAAGTACTAGTAAATCCCAAAAATAATTGTTGGACTTTTCTATTAGGTAGCGAAGAAATTTTACCATTAGAAGATTATCAATTACTAAAGGAAAAAGGGAAAAAAGCTTTTGAACATATCAAACAAGTTTTCTTTAAGATTAATCCCCATCACCAATCTTTTGATTACTTGCCTAATTATTATAAACAAACATTGGTTGAAGTAAAAGATGTTTTGATATTTGCTCCTGCCTTTGAAGAAAACTTAATTGAACAAGATGGAGAATACAAAATCGAAGTGACGAATGCTGAAGAGGAAAGAGAAGTACATACCTTTTTGCCTAAATTAAATTATCTATTAAACTTAGCTGGATTTACTTCGTCACTAACTACTTTACTCAATGAAGAAAAAAAAGAATTGGTTCGTCAAGAAATCAAAGAGGAGTTAAATGAAGCACTAACAACAATTCCACCTGTCGTCGAGCCAGATAAGCAAGCACCCGAAAAGAAATCGTATAGTGATAATGGAGAGAAGAAAACATATCGTCGCCCATCTAAGAAAGAGGATGATCCGAGTGTAATACTAGGGCGTAAAATTGGGGATAAACCAATTTCGATGAAAAGTATTGTTGGAGAAAGCGATAACATCACAGTAGAAGGATATGTCTTTGGTGTTGATTACTTTGAATCAAGTAAAACAGATTTTAAAATTATCACGCTAAAACTAACCGATTATAGTGATAGTATCTATGCTAAAGTCTTTGTTCGAGGAGACGAAGAATATACTAGACTCTCTAAAGAATTAAAAACTGGAAAATGGTTTGTCATTAGAGGATACACCAAAAATGATCAATTCTCTAAAGAATTGGTATTGAACGTACGTGATATTTGTATTTTAGACCGTCAAGTAGAAGAAATCGAAGATACCTATCCAGAGAAAAGAGTAGAGTTACATGCTCATACGATGATGAGTCAAATGGATGGAGTAGTCGATGAAGTTAAATTAGTCAAACAAGCGATGAAGTGGGGACATCGTGGTATTGCGATTACCGACCATAATGGTTGTCAAGCTTTTCCTCATGTCTATAATACAGTAACCGATTATAATAAAGGAAAAGAAGAACAAGATAAATTTAAAGCGATCTATGGTACAGAGCTTACCCTAATCGATGACAGTGTCGATATCGTTATTCGGGGGGATGACCGTGACTTACTCACAACTACTTATGTTGTTTTCGACTTTGAAACGACTGGATTCAATGCCGGCGGAGAAGATACAATTATCGAAATTGGTGCGGTAAAGATAAAAAATGGTGAAATTATCGACCGTTTTGATGAATTAGTCAATCCTGGTAAACCACTAAGTGCTAAGATTACCGAAGTGACCAATATTACGGATCAAATGTTAATTGGTAAAGACAATGAAGAAAATGCCGTTCGTCGTTTCATCGAATGGTATGGGGACTTACCTATGGTTGCGCATAATGCGAAGTTTGATACTTCTTTCCTAGAAATGGCGATTAAAAAATATGGATTTAAAAAATTGACCAACCCTATCATCGATACTCTTGAACTTTCTAGAACATTAGACACCAATTATGCTCGTCATAGTTTGAGTGCTTTAGTAAAGAGATATGACGTACCGTGGGATGAAGATGCTCATCACCGTGCAGATTATGATGCCGAAGGAACTGCCTTAGTATTTCATAAGATGTTAAAGAAGTTAAGTGATAGAAACTTTGAAACGATAGCTGATTTAAATAATCTAGTATCCAAAGAAGAAATTCATAAATACGGTCGTAGTTATCATGTGAATCTACTAGCGAAAAATAAAACGGGATTAAAAAATTTGTTTAAAATTATCAGTTTAGCGAATACAAAATACCTATATAAAACCCCTAGAATCTTACGTAGTGAAATCGACAACCATCGCGAAGGCTTACTAGTAGGAAGTGGCTGCTATGAAAGTGAAGTATTTAGAGAAGCACGAAGCAAGGCTGATGAAGAATTAACCAATATTATCAATTTTTACGATTATGTAGAAGTTCAACCACCAGAATGTTATGATCACCTAATTCAAATGCACGATTTTGATAATGAGGAACAATTATTAGAAAATATAAAGAAAGTAATTCGCGTAACGAAAGATAGTGGTAAGTTAATCGTCGCAACAGGGGATGTTCACCACTTAAAACGAGAAGATAAAATATATCGGGAAATTATCGTCAATCAAAAAGTACCTGGTGGAGGTAGGCATCCACTTGCGAAAAGTGATATTACGGAAATTCCAAGTAATCATTTCCGAACGACCGATGAAATGATGGAAGATTTTGCTTTTTTAGATGAAGATTTAAGAAAAGAAATTGTAATCACGAACCCAAACAAAATCTTGGATATGGTAGATGAAATCGAAGTAATTATCGATACTGGTGGTATTCCATTTTCACCTGCGATCGACCGAAGTGTCGAAACGGTAACGGAACTAGTATATACTAAAGCTTCTTCGTGGTATGGAGATCCGTTACCATTCAATATCGAGGAGCGAATTGCGAAAGAGTTATATGGTGATTTACTAATCGATGTCATCAAAAAAGAAGTAGCGAAGAAAAATCTAAGTGAAGAAGAAGCAGAAAAAGAACTTTATCGGCGCTTGCATGAAGTTATCCTAGCTGGTTTCGATCAAGTAAAAGATCTTGTTTGGGAAGATTTAAAAGCCAATGACTCAGAATTAACCGATGCCGATCGAGAAAAAACGTTAAAAAAGAAATTAGGTGGAGTCATCGGTGGTGGCTTCGATGTGATCTATTTAATTGCCCAAAAGCTAGTTAAACATTCGAATGATGATGGTTATCTAGTAGGTTCGCGTGGATCGGTTGGATCAAGCTTCGTCGCGACGATGATGGGAATTACCGAAGTTAATCCGCTTCCTGCTCATTATTTATGTCGTAACGAGGAATGTAAATATTCGGAATTTATGAACGAAAACGGCGAAGCTTATGGTAAAGAGTACTCAAGTGGATATGATTTACCGGATAAACTTTGTCCAAAATGTGGTCAACCATTAGGAAAAGAAGGGCAAGACATGCCATTTGCGACCTTCCTTGGTTTCAATGCCGATAAAGTTCCCGATATCGACTTAAACTTTTCTGGAGAATACCAATGGAAAGCTCACGAGTATACAAAAGTATTATTCGGTGTCGACAATGTATATCGTGCCGGAACAATTGGTACTGTTGCTGAAAAAACCGCATTTGGTTATGTAAAAGGATATCTCGAAGAACACGGGATCACCAATATGCGTACCGCCGAGATTGAACGACTCGCGCTAGGATGTACAGGAGTGAAAAGAACGACAGGCCAACACCCAGGCGGAATTGTCGTTATCCCCGGATATATGGATGTCTTTGATTTTACCCCATTCCAGTATCCAGCTGATGATCCGACGAGCTTATGGCGGACGACTCACTTCGATTACCATGCCATCGATCAAGATGTTTTGAAACTAGATATACTCGGACACGATGATCCGACGGTATTAAGAATGCTTCAGGATTTATCAGGAATCGATGTAACCACGCTACCAATCAGTGATCCAAAAGTACTGAGTTTACTTCGTAGTCCTGAAGCGTTAGGCGTAACTGAAGAACAAATCATGTGTCCAACGGGAACGTTAGGCTTACCAGAAATGGGAACCAAGTTCGTAATTAACATGTTAGTAGAGACCAAGCCAAAAACATTCTCCGAACTAGTAAAAATCTCAGGTTTATCACATGGAACTGATGTATGGGCAGGAAACGCAAGTGAACTAATCGAAAATAATGTTGTACCGTTCAAAGAAGTTATCGGTTGTCGTGATGACATCATGGTTAACTTAATGAACTGGGGAATGGAACCAAAACGAGCCTTCAAAATTATGGAATTTGTTCGTAAAGGAAAAGCCAGCAAGGATCCAGAAACTTGGAAGGGAATGGCAGAAGACATGAAAAAAGCTAATGTTCCTGACTGGTATATTGAGTCATGTCGTAAAATCAAATACATGTTCCCAAAAGCCCATGCTTGTGCCTATGTTATGTCGGCTTTACGAATCGCTTGGTTCAAAGTATATCAACCTAACCGCTATTATGCTACTTATTTCTCAGTAAGAGAAAGTGACTTTGACATCGAATGTATGATGAAAGGTTATAACTCAATTAGAAAGAGAATCGAGGACTTGACAGAAAAAGGCTTTGAAGCTTCTAATAAAGAAACCAATATATTGGAGTGTTTAAAAAATGCATTAGAGGCAAGTGCTCGGGGAATAAAATTTGGCGCGATCGATATTTATAAAAGTGATGCTGAACGATTTAAGATTGATGAAGAAGATGAGATGACCTTGATCCCACCATTCCGCTGTATTGATGGACTAGGCGGGGCAGTAGCGAATAGTATTGTAAAAGAACGAGAAGAAAAAGCATTTTTAAGTATCGAAGATTTACAAAAACGTGCCAAAGTTTCCGCAACGTTAATTGATAAAATGAAAATGATGGGGATATTAAATGATTTACCTGAATCTAGTCAGATGACATTATTTTAAAGAAGATATACAATAAAACAAAGGTGGAGAAGAAAATGGATAATCGTCCCATTGGTATTTTTGATTCTGGGATTGGCGGAGTAACCATACTAAAGTGTTTACTTACGAAAATGCCAAACGAAAACTATATTTATTATAGTGATTCTAAGCATAATCCCTATGGAGTGAAAACAAAAGAAGAAGTACTTGGTTTTGTCGATCGAATCATAAATTATTTTATCGAGAAAGATTGTAAGGCAATTGTGTTTGCTTGTAATACCGCAACCGCATTAGCCATCGATGAGATGCGAAAAAAATATCCTGATTTACTCTTAATCGGCACAGAACCTGCTTATAAGATGATCCATGATTATGCACCCAATACAAAAACACTAGTCATGGCAACGCCTGCGACTATCGAAAGTGAACGCTTTCAAAACTTATATCACCATTATGATAATCAAAAATCTTATCTCTTGGCTTGTCCCAATCTAGCCTATTTAATTGAAGAAGAGAAAGAAGAAGAGTTAACTAGTTATCTTCAACAGCTACTAGGCCCATTTCAAAAAGAAAATATCGAATCAGTTGTGTTAGGCTGCACACATTATCCACTGATTATAGAAAAAATCGAAAACATCTTAGGAAAAGTAAAATTTTATGATGGTGGTGAAGGAATTGCTAATCATTTGTATCATCTTTTAGAAAGTAATCATCTATTAAATTTCAATAAAGCGAAAAAGGAGATTTCTTTCGAAGATTCTAGTCATAATGACCAAAAAAAAGAACGCTTCTTTGCTTTTCTAGCCAAGTTACAAAAATAGAAAATTTTGCATAAAGTTAACGAATAGTTGACTCGTAAAAACACGTATGATAACCTTTAATTGAAGGATAGCATACTATGAAAAGAGTAGAAATAGATTGGGAAAAATTAATCAGTTGTTATAAAGAGTTATTTTCTTTAGAGGCACCCAGTATTTATTATGATCCAAAAAGGAATATCTTTACTACAAATAGGGGTGTTTCCAATTTATGTTTGGATTTCCCCCTTAGTGTCAAAAAGAAAATTATCGATAACTATAGTAAGATTTTACCAAGTAAGAAAGACAGAAGAATAATTAAGCAAATTTTAGACAATTCTAAACATCCGATGGAAGACAGTTTCTACTATCTCAACAAAACAAATTTAAATTGGTATTTCTACCTCGAACCATTTTTAGAACGAGAAATAGAGCGCCTTGCTTTAAAATGGTGTCTAGATCATCAAATAAAGATAATAAGATAAAAAGATATAGTTGACAAATCTGTCTTCTATATCTTTTTCGCTTTTCTTCTGAAAGGTTTATCCACTGTTGAAATTCCTCTGAAAACTGAGTAAGCCTTATTTTTCTTATTCGTTCTCTTTCTTCTTTTGGATACTTAAGATATTCTTAATAATCCGCTTTAAATATTTTTAATTTTTTCGAATAATCCATTTGATACTCGCTAAGTTTGTGCTTATCATAAAATCGATCAAATCCCTCACCTGATGGTTGATAATAGATGATTTCAGAAGGACTTAACAGAGGGAGATCATCAAGATTAATCATTTGCAGTCGGTGAGTAGTAAATAATCTTGCCCAAATTCCTTATTTAATTCAAAATTTTTTCTAAAACTTAAGTAACCATCAAAAACTAATGGCTCTTCAAAATGAGGAGATACACAAGTAATACGAACAGTATTTACTTCTTTCTTATGGATGAATAGAACACAATATTAAATGCTCTTAGCGGTACATAATGGTAAAAGCTGGGCTAAATTCTACTGGTAAACGATCGGCCATAGAAATTCTAAAAAAGATTACCTCTCTAAACTCTTTTCTTCAAACGATCAAATGTATTAGAAAAAGATAAAAAAGTTCAATTTCTGATCAATATTTTTGATTGGATTTTCTAAAGTGTAATCTTCAATAATTTTTCTTTCTCTAAATTTGTTAAGTTCGCATATTTCAATAAATCAGTTTCATATTTTTTTGTGTAAAAGTTTTATGGCTAGGATATTTAACCTCTATAAGTTCAGCATTCATATATTGATTTCCATTCTAAATAATAATTTTATTATATATATTTTTTAGATTGTCAAGATTCAAATAGATTATTTCATTTATATTTTAGAAAATATTTTCTTAAAATTAATGGACTGGCTATGAAAGTTTATCATGAAAACTGCTTATAGATAATCATAACAATCGAACTGAGATACTCTCTTAGGGAAAGAAAGATGGTTAATCAAATATCCTAATAATTTCTAAGAAGCAAATATCAAGTAGACGATGAAATGGTCAGTTGAATTTAGAGTTGAACGAGTAAATACAACATATACCATTTTTGGGGTTGTATTTACTTTTACAAATGTGATTAGACGCTGAAATAAGAAAAAATACCATAAAACTATTAGGCTAAGTACTAAAAACATGTTATAATGAATTTGGTGGTATAATGTCAATAAAGATTAGAGATTTGAACATCAATTACATACAATATGGTAGTGGTAAGGATATCGTATTATTACATGGCTGGGGTCAAAATATCGCGATGATGCAACCGCTTGCCAAAGAGTTTCCAAATTATCGAATTACAATTATTGACTTTCCTGGATTTGGGCAAAGTGATGATTTAAAAGTTGCTTGGTCGATAGAAGATTATGAAGAGTGCGTAGCCGAATTCTTAGAAAAAGTGAATGTAAAAAAACCAATACTAATCGGTCATTCTTTTGGAGGAAGAGTAGCTATCATTTATGCGAGTAGACACGAAGTAGAAAAATTAGTGTTATTTGGTAGCCCTTGTGTTCGTGAACAAAAAACATCGCAAAAAGAGAAACTGTTAAAAACGATAAAGAAATTACCAGGTATGAAAAAAATAGGCGAGTTTGCCAAAAATTACATAGGCTCAGAAGATTATAAAAAAGCATCGCCCATTCTAAGAGAATCATTTGTTAAAATCGTTAATCAAGATTTAAGTGAATATGCGAAAAAAATTACCTGTCCCACTTTATTAATCTGGGGAACGAATGATGAAGCAGCTCCAATAGAAGATGCAAGAAAATTAGAAAAACTACTAAAAGATGGGGCATTGATTGAATTAGAAGGATATACACATTATGCTTATTTAGAAGCTTTACCACGAGTTGTAAGTATTTTAAATGAATTTTTCAAAGAGGTGAAATCATGAATATATATACAATTACTTTTATTGTAATGATTGTTTTTAATATCATAAAAAATAAGAAGTCCCTCCATATGTTACAGCAAAATTTGTATAACGAAAATAACCGTTATCTAAAATGGTTAAAACGAAATAGTAAACAAGTATTTATTTCTTTAGACTTACTATCGCTATTATTAATTTTAATTGCTTACTATTTAAATAATGATATTTCAGTTATTTTTGTAGGATTAGCGATTTTTGCTTACATTGGGGAAGCTCTTCGGTTACTTTCTTTATATAAATCGGAAAAAGCAAAAAAACCACTTGTCATTACAAAACGGGTAAGAAGGTTAATCGTGACTTTGACCATTTTATTTTTCATTCCCCTTATTTTCTATTTAGTGGATTATCGAAATGGTTATTTGATGTTATTACTATCTGCAATTCTTACTTATTTTAGTTATCTTATTGTCTTCTTAGCCAAAATCATCAATACACCAATCGAAAAGTTTGTCTATAAGTACTATGAAACCAAAGCAAAGAAAAAATTACGTAGTATGAATCACTTAAAAGTAATTGGTATTACTGGAAGTTATGGAAAAACAAGTAGTAAAAATATCTTGAGTGATATCTTAAATTTAAAATATATCACGAGACCAACCCCTAAAAATTTAAATACTGAATATGGGTTAATGATCACAATCAATAACTATCTAGATAAATTTGATGAAGTGTTTATCGCAGAAATGGGTGCTTATAAAAGAGGAGAAATTAAAAAACTATGTGATATGGTT
Source organism: uncultured Bacilli bacterium (assembly GCA_944350365.1). Taxonomy (GTDB): domain Bacteria; phylum Bacillota_I; class Bacilli_A; order RF39; family UBA660; genus Alloscybalousia. Next base: position 4,781 of record CALVOU010000015.1, on the reverse strand, counting down.
CACCCTAAATATGGAATTTTAACTCGAATAGGACTTGCTCATTTAGAGACATTCGGTAGTGCCGAAAATATTATGAAAACAAAATTTGAACTGATTGAAAGCTTACCAGATGATGGAATTGCGGTTCTAAATGGCGATGATCCGAAGCAGTTATCGTATCCCATTCAAAGTAAATGTAAGAAAGTATGGATTGGAATCGATAATAAAGATGTAGATATCTATGCGGAAAATATCAGATGTAACTATAAAGGAAGTAAATTTGATGTAGTCTTTAAAGGCGATGACAAACGCTATCCTTTTGAAACTAAACTTTTAGGTAATCATAATATCTATAATATTTTAGCTGGAATTGCCTTAGGAAAAGAATTCGGTATGTCGATTAGTGAACTCGAAAAAGGAGTGAAAAAAGTAAAACCGATTGAAAGTCGTCTAGAACTTAGAAATTACGGTTATATGTATCAGATAAATGACGCTTATAATTCTAATCCAGTAGGTGCCAAAGCGGCTTTAGATGTTCTAGCGATGATGCCAGGAAAGAAAGTAGTCGTAACTCCAGGTATGACAGAACTAGGAGAAAAAGAAGAAGAGTTAAATCAAATCTTCGGTAATCAAATTAGTAAAGTAGCTGACTGTGTAATTTTAGTTGGTGAAAAAAGAACAAAACCTATTTTTAAAGGCATCGTTGAAGGAGACTTCGATAAAGACAAAATTTATGTAGTAAATAGCGTTTATGATGCTTACACCTTATTACAAACCATGAGTACAGATAAAGCTTTATATGCTTTATTTGAAAATGATTTGCCAGATCTTTATAATGAATAGGAGTGAATAAAATGAGAATTAAATTAGGCGTTATATTTGGTGGAGAAAGTGTAGAGCATGAAGTAAGTATTATTTCAGCTATTCAAGCGATGAATAAAATGGATACCGAAAAATATGAAATTATTCCTATCTATATAGCGAAAAATCGTGAATGGTATACAGGGGAATCCCTTAAAGATATCGATACTTTCCAAGATATGGATTTACTAAAGAGATACTGTAAGAATGTTGTGTTGTATACAAAAGACGGCCATTTTGTTCTTCAAAACAAGAAAGGAATTTTCAAAAGAATTGTAAAAGAAGTAGACATTGTTTTCCCGATTGTACATGGAACCAATGTAGAGGACGGAACTTTACAAGGATATTTACAATCTATTGGCGTACCATATGTTGGTGGTGATGTCTATGCTTCAGTAGTTGGTCAAGATAAAATCTATATGAAGCAAATATTTAAAGCCGAAGAATTACCAATTGCCGATTATGTATGGTTCTATGATAGTGAATACCAAGATGATAGTGAAGAAGTGATTGAAAAAATAGAACACTTAAAATATCCAGTAATTGTAAAACCATGTTTATTAGGAAGCAGTGTTGGTATTAGTGTAGCTAAAGACAGAGAAGAATTAAAAGAAGCAATCGATACCGCTATTAGCTATGATAATCGTATTGTGGTCGAAAAAGTAGTAGAAAATTTGATGGAAGTCAATATTAGTGTTCTAGGTAATTATGAAAACTATCAATTAAGTGCGATTGAACAAGTAATTCCCAAAAGTGCTTTCTTAACCTATGAAGATAAATATATTGGCGGTGGCAAAACCAAAGGTAAACATGGCATAAAATATAAGAGTTCTAAAGGAATGGTATCAACAGATAGAATCATTCCAGCCCCACTTGATGAAGAACTAAAAGAAAAAATCGAAGAAATCGCCTTAAAAGCTTGTAAAGCCTTAAAAACCTCAGGAGTAGTGAGAATTGACTTCTTAGTTGATACAAAGACCAATAAACCATACATTAATGAAATCAACAATATACCAGGATCATTATCTTTCTATCTATGGGAGCCTATTGGTAAAGAGTACTCAGAGTTACTAGATGATTTAGTAAATATTGGAATCAAGGATTATAAACATCGTATTACCAAAACGCATTCTTTTGATACGAATATTTTAAAAGGCTTCAGTGAGTTTGGTAGCAAAGGAAGTAAAGGGGTAAAATCCCTTCGTAAATAAATTTCCAAGAAAAGGGTTCAAAAAAGATCTCTTTTTTCTTGCCTTTAAAAATAGGCTTGTGCTATGATATAACGCAAGGTGAAAAGAAATGAAAGAAAAAGAAATTATCGGCGTAATTGAATCAAAAAATTTAGATAGAAATCATTCTGTTTTAGTAACACCAGTATATTATGATGGGGAAAATTATTATTTAAAATACATGTCTAAAGATTTTGGAGAACTATTAAAACTATTAGTTACCTTACAAGATGCTGAACAAGAGGAAGAAATAGATGCTTATATTAACCGGGAAAATAGTTTATATAAAGAACATTTCTTTCGTTATCATTGCGAATCTAATTTTTACTATAAGCGTTATGATGAAAAAATATTGGATAATTTAGAGTTCTACTCTATTTCTGAATTTACTCAAGTAAAACAACAAGAATTAGTAGAAAACTACCAAGATTATACTTATGGAATTATCGAAGAAAGAAATAAATTAATCATAGGAGATTTGAATTTTGTAGAAAAGAATCTTCAAGATAAAACTTCAAGGCAATTATTGAATTTAAAGAAAATAGATGAGTTAATCCGTAAGATTAATCGTCAAGCTACTGAGTTAAAAGAAAGTTGGGTATAAAAAAACTCTTCCCTAAAATTAGAGAAGAGTTTTCCTATTTAAAAATTTAATCACTAGGATAAATTATTTGCAAGTATAGCCTTGATCTTCAAAGCTTTCTTTTAACGCATCATAAGAATTTTCATCAGGATCATCAAAACCATTATTTTCCTTTTCTTCATCACTCATTTGATTGACATAGTATTCGGTTACTTGTGATAAAGTATTGCCATTTCTTTTATAAGTCATTTTTAAATGTTCCTCATCATTCTCATCGATTGTCTCTTTAACCATATCTTCATAATCATCCATTTCATCAGCATAATCATCTTCTGCTTCTACTACTGAAGTAACTTTTACATGAGATACATTTTCATTCTTGTCAAAAGAAACAATTACTTGTTGAGAAAGCTTAGCACCTTCTTCATCTGCTTCATTTGTACAGGTTAAAGTTCTATCTTCATCACATCCTGTAGCACCAATTAAGATAGCCCCCATTACCATTCCTAAAATAAATTTATTTTTCATATTATTTTACCTCCATCGTTTTTAATATTTTATTTGATTTATTCAAAAAAGTTCCTTTTTGATCATCCTCCTCAACACAAATTTGATATAAACCTTCTAGTGAACAACTTTTTATTGAAATATATATGAAGTATATCATAACTTAATTATATCAACAATTATATAGAAAGAAAATAGAAAAATGAAGACAAAATCAAAAAAGACTGTTGAGTTACAATTTATGTGAGACTAAGATGGTATACAAAAAGCGATTAATGCCTTAAAATGTTAATTGAACAAAACATTAAAAGAAAGGATTAATCGCTATGACTAGTATATCACAAACTCTTAGATATTTGCCACACGATTTAAACACAAAATTTTATTCTGTTCAATTATATAGACAAACAAAGTCTATTAGTCATGTCTGTAGACGCTATCATATTTCTAAAGCTTCTTTAATGAGGTGGAATAAACTATTTGACGGTACTAAAGATTCTCTTATGAATAAATCCCACCGTCCTCATACTCCTCATCCTAATTCTCATACTGAACAAGAATTAAAATGGATTAAGGACTATATAAGAAGAAATCCTCATATTTCTATGTCTGAACTATATGGGAAACTAAGAACCGAACGAGGCTATACTAGACATGCCTGTTCTTTATTTAGAGTTATGAGAAAACTTGGGTATTTTGTAAATAAAGAAAAACATGTGAAATATGTTCCTAAACACTATGATACACCTACTGAATTAGGTATTAAGTGGCAAATGGATGTTAAATATGTTCCTAAACAATGTTACTCTGGTAATGATGGACAGAAATTCTATCAATACACAATCATTGATGAAGCTTCTCGTGAAAGATTCATCTACCCTTATATGGAACAATCTAGTTATTCTACTGTTGACTTCTTAAAAAGAGCTATTCTTTACTTTGGCTATCAACCAAAAATCATTCAAACAGATAATGGTAGTGAATTCACTCATATTCAAAAAACCAATAGAATTCATCCACTCGATGCCTTATGTTTATCTTTAGATATTGAACATAAATTAATTAAACCTCGCACTCCTAGACATAATGGCAAAGTTGAAAGAAGCCATAGAAATGATCAAAATAGATTCTATAATTACCTATCTTTTTACTCTTATGATGATCTAAAAATACAAATGAAAGCATATTTAAAAAGAAGTAATAATATTCCTATGCAAATACTAGGTTGGATTTCTCCTATTCAAAAAAGAAATCAAATAAAAATTAATATGAAAAATTAACATTTTAACTATATCATACTACTTTTTTATTTTTAATTTTTTGGTCTCACATCATTGACAACTACACAAAAATGAAGACAAAATCAAAAAAGACCGATGGCGGTCTTTAAGACAAATTATGGTGGGCTGTTAGGGACTCGAACCCTAGACCCATTGATTAAGAGTCAATTGCTCTACCAACTGAGCTAACAGCCCGTAAATTTGATTACCTATATAATATAGCATAGAAATTGTAAAAAATAAAGCATTTTTTAAGAAAAGTGCCAAAACTTCAATTTCAAAAGTAAATTGATATTTAAAATATAATTATACAATTTAGTATGTCACAAGATTTAGTCAAGG
>CALVOU010000014.1 GCA_944350365.1 uncultured Bacilli bacterium | reverse complement strand
TGCGCTTAAACGGCAAGTAGATGGCAATCTTAAAATGCGTCAGTTAAAATAACTGGAAACAAATATCAAATGGCTTACGCTGCTTAATTAGCATATAGTGTAAGGCTCTTTTAAAAACTTTACCTGTTGGTTTTTATAAAGGGCTCGATTTTAACAGGTTATATTATCTCTTTGTTTCGGAGGGGTAACGAATTTTAGAAACTAGCTAATATAGTGTTTGTTGGCTAACTTCTATATTAGTGAATTTACTTAGTCAACTAAACTTGTAGATGTTTTTGCCTCGCTGATTTTGGACAGGAGTTCGATTCTCCTCATCTCCACCATAGGGAAATTAGTCGAACTAATCGACTTTAAATATATGAAAGGTTAATTTCGGTTAACCTTTTTTATATGCTCGAAAGGAGTTGATTAGTTATGCAGATAATAAAGGAAAATTTAGATATCGATGAGGTGTTAGAAAAACGAATTAAAAACACACTTAAATTTCTCAATATCAAATCTAAAATTATTAGTGGCAACATTATTCACATTTCTAAAACTAACATTGCTTATATAGAGCCACATAAGTTAGTAATTAATAATATAACCTATCTATTCTTTAACAAATGTGAGAATGTTTATATTAATACATTAGAAAAATTTATACCCTTTAACGAATTAGAAATTTATATTAAAAAGCATAAAAACTAACCCTATTGACAAAGAAAAAATAAGTGATAGAATATAAAACCAATAAATGAAATGCAGTATTTCTCATTTATTAGATTGGTGGGATTCTATGCATTGGAATAAACGATATAGTAATAGAATTAATAACGATTGTTTAAGGAGTCAAAAGCACTAGCATTAAACTAATACCTTTGACTCCTCTTTTTTATGGAAAAGGAGTTGATAAAATATGAAAAAGAACGCAGCAATCTATTGTCGTGTAAGTACAGAAGATCAAGCCCGTGAGGGTTATTCTTTAGGAGAACAATTAGAAAAGTTAAAAGATTTATGTAAGTTTCGGGATTATAATGTTTATGGAGTTTATGAAGATGCAGGAATAAGTGCGAAAGATATGGAACATAGACCGCAATTTCAAAAAATGCTAGAAGAAGTTAAAAAAAGAAATGTCAATGTCATAGTGGCTTATAAACTAGATAGACTAACTAGAAGTGTTAGAGATTTAGAAGTATTAATTACTGAATTAGAAAAATACGCATGTAGTTTAGAATGTGCAATGGATGATATAAACACTTCTACTGCTAATGGTAGATTCTTTGTAAGAATGCTAACAGTCTTATCACAACTAGAAATAGAAAGAGTATCAGAAAGAACTAAATTCGGAATGGTTGGAGCAATAAAAGATGGACACATTCCAGTAAGAAAAACACTAGGTTTTATGAGAGATAATAAAAAACTAATCATTAATCCCGCAGAAAGTGAAATTGTAGAAAGAATCTTTGATTTATATTTAAAAGGAAATAGTTATCAAAAAATTGCTAATATCTTTAATGAAGAAAAAGTATTAAATAAAAAATGGTATGATACAACAATACAAAAAGTTTTAGCTAATCCACTTTATAAAGGAGATTTTATAAGTGGTGGTAGAAACGGAACACCTGTACTTTATGAAAATGTAGTAGAACCAATTATATCTAAAAAATTATGGGAAGATTGCCAAGAACAATCAAGGAAAAATACTCGTAATTATACTAGAAGAAATGATTATATTTTCTTTCAAAAGATTATATGCCCACATTGTCATAGAATAATGGCTTGTAAAGCACCAGGTGGAAAGAAAAAGAAATATATCTATTATCAATGTAATGAATGTAAAACTTATATTAGAGAAGATAAACTAATAGAACTTTTAATAGAACAAATTACTACTATTATTGAATATGACTTAACAGTTAGACAATTCTTTGCTCCACTACTTAAACATAAAGTTGAAAATATAAATGAACTTCTAATTAAAGAAATCAATACTTTAAAAAATAAAATTACTAGATTAAAAGATGCTTACCTTAATAAAATAATTGATATGGAAGAATATAAACAAGATAAAGAATATTTAGAAACTAGAATTAAAGATATTGAAAAGAAACAGCAAGAAGAACAAGAACTAGACCAATACAATTTTACTTTTGAAGATATTATGTTAAAACGAGATTTAGAAAGTATTAAATGTTTAATTAATCCTCTATACCAAAGTAGTTTTGAAATTAATGGAATGAACTTTCTATAACTGAAAAACAAGATCTAATTATGAGTTATATTGAATCTATTGAAGTAATTAAGAGAGACAATGAACTAGAAATTAAAACTATTAATTTTAGAAAAACATTTATTGAAGAATATGCTAATTTATTTAATAAAGGTGCAATTAATCGTTTCCAAGATATAAGTGTTAATGGTGAAACAATACAAGTTGAAGTATGTGCTTCAATGACTAGAAAAGAAGTAGAAAGTCATATTAAAAGATTACAAGTTAATTATCCTATTGATTATCAAGAAATTAAGAAAGAAAAATATAATGACCATCAATTTTGTTTGAAATACACAAGAGAAAATCCATTTAATGAACCGTTAAAACTCATTCCTTTAATCAATAAAAAAGGAATTAACAAAGTAGATAGTTTTGGTGTAATAGAAGTTCCAGTACCACCTATAACTTATATTTATGCAGATAAGATTGAGGTGCAAGAATGAGTTATGCAATATTTAGAGTACAGCCTATTAATAAATTAAAAGACTTAGGGCAAATTGGTGCTCATAATACTAGAACAAAAGAAGCATATAAATCTAATCCAGATATTGATAAAAGTAAATCCCATAACAATATAAATTTAGTTCCTATTACTCATAAAGCCTATTACACTTCCTATATGAATTTAGTAAAAGACTATAAAAAGCAACATGATGAAAAACAAAAGACCGAACGAGAAAATAGAAAGAAGAGTTTTCATCAGATGTTAGATGATTCTAATAGTGTTGTTGCTGATGAATTACTATTTACAAGTGATAAAGAGTTTTTTAAAGATATGACAAAAGATGAAATCGTTAAATGGGCAAATTGTTGTATGGATTTTGTTTATGAAGATATTGGTTATGAAAGATGGCAAGTATTAAATGCCACCATTCACTTGGATGAAAAAACACCACACCTACATTGTGTAGTAGTTCCTTTGATTAAGAAGTTTGATAAAAGAAGCGATAAAGACAAATGGACTATTTCTAAAAAGCACTATATGAAAGATAAAAATTATCTATCTACTTTACAAGATAAATACCATGACCGAATGATAAATAATGGTTATGATTTAGAACGTGGCATTAAAAACTCTGATAATGAACATATAGATATTAAACAATATAAAAAGATAACTAGAAAATTAAATATAGAACTTACTTCAAAAAATGAAAAGTTAAATAAATCTATGGAAGAATTGGAAACTAAAATGAGTTCTAACAAGGAAACTATTTTTGATAAGGAATATGTAAAAATAAAAAAAGATACTTTTGACTCTATGAATAAGGTTATCGAGCAAACTAAAAAAGTTATGGAAATGCAACCTAAAATACAAAAAGTTTATAATGAAGTTGATGAATATGCTAAATCATATAAATATCTCGAAAAAGAAAATGAGAATATTCAAAAAGAAGTTAAATACTTAAGAATTAAAAATCAGAAGTTAGAGCACGAAAACAATAATCTTGTTTCTTACATAAGAACCATTTTAAAAGCAATAAAACACTTTTTTAGAGAGTTGCTACAAATTGGTAATGATAAAGTAAAAGAAGCCACAACAAGCGAAATAAAGGACTATTATGACAATAAAGATTTCGATAAAGATGATGTTTACGATATAGCAATAGATACTACAAAAGAAGAAGAATTATTTGATTATGTAGATATTGATAACTATTACTCCAAAGGTGATTTGGAATTGTAGGAAAATATGTTAAAATAAATACAGGGAAGTGATTTAAAATGAACCAAAAAAACTTTTCGATAAAGTGTTATGATTTAAACATAGATGAAGTTATTATACTAGATAATAACAAGCAACAGTTATTATGGTTATTACAAGATACTACTCCTATGGACTATTATTGTGATGATTGCGATAAAAGTAAAACCTTTATGCAAAATAGTTTAAAGTCAGTTGCTACAACTTCAAAGTATAATGGATTAGAATCATTAAATATGTTTAAACTGACAATGGAGGAAGATAAAATAAAATATTCTGATAGTTCGTATTCTTCAACTACTTCAAATGAATTATATTTGTTTTCGAATATGAATTTATATATATTCAAAGAATTTAAATGCCCAAGTTGTGAAAAAAGAATTGTTATGATATTTGACTATGATGGTAAAAGTATTAAAAAAATTTATCAATCATATCAGAATACTTTAATAAACGAAGATGAAATGAAGAGATTCAAAAAATTAAAACTATTAGACGAAAATGATATTTTAGAATTGTCGAAAGCTAATAAATGTAAAACTCTCGGAATGAGCATTGCATCCTTTGTATATTTGAGAAGAGTATTTGAAAATATGTTAGACAAAATTTATAATAGAGAAAAAGAAAAAATAAAATTAGAAAAAACAAAAGTAGAATTTTCTAGTTTACCAATAAAAGAGAAAGTGTCATTATTAAAAGCATATCTTCCAACATTATTAAATGAAAAAAGTAGTAATGCTAAATATGGAGAACTATATAAAATTTTAAGTGAGGGCATTCATATTTTAGATGAAAAAACTTGCGATTCACTATTTAATTTTTTAATAGAACTAATTTTACTAATTTTGGAGAAGGAACAATCAATGAAAAAGGAAGAACAATATCTTAAACAATTAAGTCAAACATACAATACTATATTTAACAAGTATAATCCAAAAGAGTAACACACTACGCTATTGGCAGAGCCAATAGCGGTGTGCAAAGGTGCTAAGCCCCTTTGAAACCCCATATAACATAATTTTAGTAAGGCACAAAGCCAAGCAAAATTATGTTTTTATTTTCAAAATTTCATAATGAAAATAAAAAAGTCATTGCTAATTTTATTGAAACTCACCATGACTTTTATCTTCTAATACCACCATTATTTAATTGTTGGGCTTGATTTAATCCATAACAATTAACTGGTGTAAAATTGTTATCTTTTCCCCTTACAACAACATTAGTAAATCTATAAAAGTTTTGATTTACATTATCATAAAAAACAAAGTTTATATCACCTGTACTAGTTACCAAACAACTTGTAAGTTCTACTTGTCTGTTTTTAAATACTGGGTTATCTTCATTCATTTGCATAAAAGAAGTAAAATCTCCTAAAGAAAAATTTTGATGAAAATCTCCAATTGGTGGGTGCGAATGCCCATGGCAAACAACTAGACCAGTGTTTAGATTGCCATTAATTCTATTTTGTAAATTATTTATCATGGTTTGATTAAAATTTGCCTCTGCATTTTGCCTATTATTACTTGCAGACATAAATTCATTAAATTCAATTTGATTATTTCCTACTTCCTTACCATATAGAAAAAATGGAAATTCTTGGTTTGCTTCATTTGTTACTTCTTGAACAGCTAATAACATCTGATAAACTTCTTCACTTAATATAATTTGAGCATTAGGCATATTGTTTATAATATCTGAGTTAATAGGTGTCATTTCATCATAACTACCATAAGTATTAAAATTTTGCTGATGATATGCTCCGTAAGGATTTTTGTTTATCATTATATCTTTAACCCTTTGTTTATATTGTTCTCTAGTCATAATTTCTCCTATTAATATAAATTTCCATTTTCCTTATCTTTATCAAAGTTTGGATATAATATTTTATCTAATAAATCTTCATTTTTTTCTAGACAAACTTTAATAGCTTCTATTGTTTTTTCTTTAGTTCCACTTGGTTCGGCAACATATGCTTTTTTACCAAATCTTTCTTCATAAAGTTTACAATATTTTTCAAATTCTTTATCTTCTTCTGAAAGTTCTGGTACTGGATTATTTATAAGTTCTTCCATATATGCTTTTACTTTATCATTATTAACTTTTTTGAATTGATAATAATAAGCTAGTCCACCAAAACCATCTCTATTTTCTTCTAATTCAATATTCAATTTTTTACAAGTTTCTTTTACTAATCTTCTAATTTGCCCTTGTGTAAGAGGTTCAACAAATGTTTCATTTGGATTGTAATTTATTAAATCGGCTATTGTAGTAATGGTTTCGCTTGGTGAATCAATAATTTTTTTAATAATAGTATATACTTGGTCTTTATAATTTTCATCTTTGTTATCAATAATTTCTTCATTAGCTTTAATGACATCATCAACGATTGTTTTTAATTTTTCATCAGTAATCATAATCATACCTTCTTTCTATAAGATATTTTACCACAGAATAGTTTGATTTTGTTTGTTTTATATAAAATTATACAAATTTGTTAATCAAAAATGTAAAATTATGATATACTTATTATAGAAATTAACCTTAATAAAAATTTCCAAACGTGTACCACTATGGCACCAGATTGATAGGAAACTCGAACTTTTCGAGTTAATATAAAAACTACTCTCAGAATTAAATTGAAAGTAGTTTTATTTTGTCAATTTAGAAGCACACTTTCAAATTGACAAACCAATATGCGTATGTAAAAGAGCTTGTATATAATAATCAAAGTATAAAAAATCATGGTATAATCTTATTAAGGAGGTATGACAATGACTAAATTAGAATGGAAGTTACAAGAAATATTTATTAATAACCAATCATTTTATGATGAGATAAATACTGTAAATCAATTACTAGAAGATGTTAAAAAGTATGAAAGTGCTGAATTAGATTCTACTTTGCTACTAAATCTGTTAGATAAGAAATGGAGCATAAAAGAAATCAGTAATAATATTTTAATTTATGGTTCCCTAATGTATTATAAAAATGTTAATGATGACGAATGTATTGAATTAAAAAGAGTGGCAGAGACATTTAATAACGATGTAAATACTATATTAAAATTTATTGATAGAAAAATATTGGATTTAGGATTTGAGAAAGTCTCTAGCTTTATTGCTGAAAATCCTAAATTAGAGACTTATAAATTAGCACTACATAATTTATTTAGACTTGGAGATCATATACAATCATATGAAATAAATCAAAAAATAAAAAGAAATAGTGATAGCATAAATGAACAATTAAGTATATATAATAATTTACTTAGGGACATTGAATATGGAAGTATAAATGTAAATGGAGAAGAAGTTCAAGTAACATCATCTAATTTTGTAAAATATATGTCTTCTAGAGATAGGGAGACAAGAAAACAAGCGTATTGTGTTGTTAATAATGCTTTCCAAAAAGAAAAAAACAATTTTGCAAGTTTATTAAATAGAATTTATGGTTGTAGAATAGAAAATTCTATTTTAGAAAAATACAATTCTGTTTTGGAAAAAATATTATTTGAAGAAAATATTAATCCTGAAATTATAAGTAAATTAATTGAATCAGTAAATAATAATTTAAGTCTTATTCAAAAATATTTAAAAATTAAATCTGATTTACTTGAAATAGAAGAACCTCATTTATATGATTTTGGAGTTCCATTAGATAGTAATTTAAAAATCAAATATTCACTAGAAGAAGCAAAAAAAATAATTTTGAATTCATTAGAACCATTAGGTCCAGAATATATTGAAGTAGTGAAAACATTATTTGATGGTCATATAGATGCTGAATTAAATGAGAGTAAACATCAATCAATAACTTTCTCCTGGCATACATATTCTTTTATGAATTTTAGAGGTGCATATATTGATTTAAAAAACATGATTCACGAAATAGGCCATATCGTTAATTACTATTTATCAAAAAAAGAACAACCATTTATATATGAGGATAGTACAATATTTGTTGGAGAGACAGCTTCTATAGTAAATGAAATTTTATTAAATAGATACTTATATAAAAATGCTAATACTGAAGAAGAAAAAATATTTTATTTAAGTAAAGAAATAGAAAACTATTTTTCATCAGTATTCAAACAAACAATGTATACTGAGTTTGAAAATGATTTATATAAAATTAAAACTAAATATGAACTAACACCAGAGGTTTTATGTGAAAGATACAATAGTATTATAAGAAAATATTATGGTGACAACATTGTTTATGATGAAATAGCAAGTGTTGAATGGGCTAGACTTGGACATCTATATAGATGGAGTTATTATCCATATAGATATGCAACAGGATTGTTAATGGCAAGTGTAGTTGTAGATTCTTTAGTTGATAAAAAAACATTATCAAAAGAAGATTATATTAAATTCCTATCGGCAGGAAGTAGTAGGTATTCATTAGACTTATTGAAAATACTTAATATTGATTTAGTGAATACCAGTATAATAGAATCAGGATTTAATGTAATGGCAGAAGATATAAAGGAATTGCAAGAAGTTTTATCTTTAAATAAAAAATGATTTTATAAAAAAGAATTAATAATATAGTTAGTTAATTAACAGTTTATTACTAACTATTTCTTTTGCCCTAGAAGTTGTTCTATTTCTTTCCTTAGGGAACCATAGGAAAATACGCTTAAACTGTTCGAACTTTTTATACATTCAGTCTGAAATATGACTGATTTTTATTTTGTATATAATATCTATTACTGGTAATTTTGTTGCTTGTGTCAAAATACTTAGGAAATAAAACAGAATAATATGGTATAATACCTATAAAATTTATATATTTACTATAAAAAAGAAGGAATTAAATGAATATAGATATTAAATATAATGAATATTTAGATGAGTTTACATATGATTTAAGTTTAGCAATGAGATTAGAAAATTATATCAATAATCATTTTTATCCAGCATATACAATTGCTAAGTTAGCGCCTATTTATTTAGTAGGTGGATCTATTAGATGTTTAATCTATGCAGAGAAGCCTAAAGATATGGATTTTATTGTTTTAGGAAAAGAACATTTAGATTGGGTACTAAAAGTATTCAAAGCTTATAATATTGATTTTAAATTGAATAGATTTGGCGGATATAAATTTATCTATGGTGATACAGAAGTAGATTTATGGTTAGCAGAAGATTTATTTTCATCAATGCAGTACAATGTTGATGGCCTATATTTTGATGTAAGAACAAATTCATTATTGTCACTAACATTCGATGATTTTTATAAAAATGGATTAAAGTTGATTAATTCTGAAAATAATATAGAAAATGGTAGAGAGAAAAAGTTAACAAAATTTGAACGATTATATTTAAATGATAACCCAAATAAACAGTAAAAGATGGATTTATGAGGGGTAGATTATTATGGACTCACATCAGATTAATACTCAACTTGAACTTTGATAATTTAAGATTTAATATATAGAAATAAGACTGTCAACTAGCAACACAAAATTACGTTGGTACATTGGAATAATTTATTCAATGACGTTTTGGAGGAAGATTTATGTATTATTATAATTCACAAGGAGAATTAATAAATTTTAATCTAGGCGAGCAAAAATTCCAGGGGAAAAGTTCAAGAATTTTCTTATTAGAAGATGAGTGTTATTTAAAACAATATTTTCCATATTCTACTAGTAATGTTAGAATGGATCTAGAACTTTTTCGTATTTTAAAAAAGTTAGATCATCCTCATACAAATAAAGTATTAGAGCTTTATTATGATAGTGCTAAAATAGGGAGTAAAGAACATTTAATAAGTCATATTCAAGATTTGGATGTTGATGCTTATCAATATTTGTATATAGAGGATAGTTTTGTTGATATAATGAAAGAATCTACAGAATATTTATTATATAATTTACAGGTATTAGAAGAGTTAACTCATACCTTTACAGAGTTAGGCATATGGATGAAAGATTTTAAAAGAGAAAATACCGTTTTTTACAAGGATAGAATCATTTTAATTGACTTAGATTGTTGCAAATTAGCAAAAAATAATAGTCATTATGATATTCAAAGAAATAATATGTACTGTTTGCAGGAATTATTTATAGATTTATTTGAAAAATGTAAAAGCTATTCTTACAGGTATGAAGATGATGTATCTGAATTGTTTGCGAAAGAAGAGGATACTTTAACTTCCAGTGTTTCGAAAAAACTATGTAAGTATAGAACTCCATTAGAGTATATTAAAAATAATAAATAGAACAATGTAAAATAAAGAGCTTTTGCTCTTAAATCTATTATTGTTAAAATTACTTATAGTTAGTAATGGCTAAAATATAAATAAAAGTCATAATATTTTGAAAGATTGCATATTGAAGATAATGATTAATTTTCTATTGATTGGATTATGCTAATAGGTTAAAGTGTCCTTCTGAAGTTTTTAGGTGGTATGGATAAAATTTCTTTCTTATTTACTAGCGAGACAAATAAAAATATATTATTCCTATTGATAATCTATAGGATATTTAAATATTATGTAATATGAATGAGAAGTTAGAGAGATTAAAGGATATTAAAACTGAAAATTTTATTTGGGTTATTTATATTGGAATTATATTATTAAGTTGGTATGCTAATAGTAAAGAAAAGAAAGCGATATTGTATGATGATGAAGTAAGTAGAAAAGAATATCAAAAATTGATGATTTTAATTTTTTCTATTTTAGTTGTTATTTATTATTCTTTTGCGAAAGATAGTTATGATGATATGCAAGAATTGGGTTCTTGTGATTCTCTTAGAAAGAAAAATTTGACTAAAGCTTCTTTTTTAGGCTCTTTCTTTGTTTTAGTTAGTGGACTTATTTTTTTAGGAATTGCGATTCTTGATGAAAATATCGATGTAGAAATTGCTTTTAATTAATTGTTAGAAGGGATATAATTTGTTGTAAGGAGTGAGTCCGGTGGAAAAAGACGTGTTAAGGAATTGCTTATTTGAACGTTATTTCGAAGTACAAAAAGGCATTAAAGCAATTGATTTTGTTTCTAGATTATCTTTTATTTATGATTTGTATCATGAACTTGATGGTTTATGTGAGAAGAATATTGAGTATTTTGATTGTTTTGATTCTATAAAAAGTATTCAGCTGGTTGAATATCAGTCAAAATCATTTTTAATTTTGAAAAAACAAAGCTGGGATTATGTAGTTATTGATATTAAAGATAAGAAGAGTATTACTGAAGAGCAATTTAAAACTATCTTTGATGAGGATTTTTTTGTAGAAAACTTTGGGGAAAGAAAAACAGAAGATAGTAAAGTATTTTCTTTGTTTTATGATGTAGAAGAGTATCAAGGAAATATTGATGATTTGATAGATTTTTATTTTAGAAATAGGCAAGTTTTTAATTTACCAACAAGACTATATTATCGTCTTGATTTGAAAGAAGCATGGACTTATTTTTCTATTCATTTAGCTCAAGGTACAGCTCAGTTAGGATTTCAGACTCCTGATCAGTTTTTATATGAACAATTATTCTTACAATCTGATTTAACTCCTTCAGGAATGCAGGATGTAGTAGGTAAAATTGGGAAAGAAAGAGTACAAGAAATGTTTAGTAAGATAAAGGAAATAAAATTACCTGTACAAATTATTCCAGAAGCTTTACTTTCTTATTTTGATTTATCCCTACAAAATAAAGAGATGGATTTAGTAGAAAATCAGAAATTAAAGGTTAAAAAATTTATTTAAATATCTTTATTTATCCTATTTTAAATTTTTAAGAAAATCTATGTTATACTTATAGCGAGGTGGAATACTAATGGAATCTTTGAAAGATGCTTATCAATCAATTGTTGAAGAACGGCAAAAAATTTTAGATGCGATAAAATGTTTAGAAGGAAATGAAGAAGTTCGACGTTATCTTAAATTATGTGAACAGGATAGAGAATTAGATTTAAAACAATTTAAGTTATCTCTTCTAATAGAGAAGGAGAAATATCAAAATTGCGATCATATTTGGATTACTACAAAAGATGATGGTAGACATAAACCGACTTGTAGTTGTATCAAATGTGGTCTTAATTATTCAGTACTTGACGGAGCTTATAGTGAGACAGCTAAGGTTATGCGCCGTGTTATTGAAGATAGTTATTCTGGAAATGGAAAAATGTTAAAAACAAGTGTAGATGCTTCAGATATTTATTGTGATGAATTATTGGCTAGAGCAATATTTTCAAAATTAAAAGAACATCATCCTGATTGTACGGATGAAGAATTGGTTTATTATCTTCGAGTTGCCTTAGATGATATTAGAAATATACGGGTATCTGAAGAAAGAAAGGAAAGTAGAGCAAAAAGATTATCGTTACCTTCTGCTTTTCATTCTTGGGATGGTTCTAGTGTTCAATCGTATTAAAAGGGTTGGGTTTGTATTTTTATGATTAAAGAAGAATTGTTTATCGATTATTTTGTCTAATTATGGCAACTTGCGAATAAAATTAAATGATTTTTCTTTTTTCTTTTTTTTATCTGTTATACTGAAGATGAAAGTAGGTGTTGTATATGAAATGTGTAGCTATTGAAGGAGCTAAACAATTAGTGGTGAAGGAGATAGCTGAACCAGTCAGTGAAAATGGTTCAGTTGTTGTGGATGTCAAGAAAGCGGGTATTTGTGGATCAGACATTCATTATTGGGAATCAGGACAGCCTGTTGGCTTAGTTATGGGGCATGAATATTGTGGCGTAGTTACGGATCCTGGAGCTAGAGAAGATTTAAAAGTAGGGGATATAGTAACTGCTTTACCTATTTCTCCGTGTGGTCATTGCTCGGCTTGTTTAACGGGTAATCCCCAGTATTGTCGTGAAACTTGGACCTATGCCACAGGTTTATCTTTAACGAATTCTGGTGCTTTTGCGCCAAAGCTTTCGGTTCGTTCTGATATGGTATTTAAAGTACCAGATAATGTAACGGATGAAGAAATGGCTATGGTTGAGCCAACAGCGGTTGGGTTACACGCAATTCATTTGGCGGATATTAAAGTAGGAGCTAAAGTACTAGTTGTTGGTGGTGGAATTATTGGTTTAGTTTCAGCTATGTTTGCTAAAAAAGAAGGGGCTAGTTATGTTGCTGTTTCAGAGACTAATCGTGCCCGTGGAGAAAAGTCAGTTCAACTTGGGGTAGCTGATGAATGGTTGGATGCAACGGATGAGAAGTTTTTAGAGAAAGTACTTGCCAAAACAGGAGAAGGGTTTGACTTGGTTATCGATTGTAGTGGAAACTCAGCTGCTGTTACTAGTTGTTTTATGAGTGCTAAACCAGGTGGTACTGTGGTGTTGGTCGGTGTTTCTTTAACGCCAATTACAATTCCTACTGTAGTTGCTGTAATGAGTGAGTTGACAGTAAAAGGAGCTATTGCGTATACGAAAGAAGAGTTTCATACTTGTATTGAATTGATCGCGAATAAACAAATTGATGTTTCTAAGTTTGTTTCTAAAGTAGTTGGTTTAAATCAAGTTCAAGCTTCTTTTGAAGAATTAACCTCTGGTCAATCTGACTCTATTAAAATTTTAGTTGATCCTAATCGTTAGTATGATTTGAATGGATAGTCGATTTTTTCGACGACGTTTTCAAAAAATAGATACAACCTGTTTTGGTCGTATCTATTTTGTATTATCACTAATTTTGCTTATTGTATTTTACTAATGATAATTTTTGATTACGATTAAAAATTAGGAAAAATAGTGTGCTTTTCATCAGGTTATTTTTCTTTTATCTTGTTTGTGTTATAATGAAAATGATTATAGGAGATGAAGCTGATGAATCGATATCAGAGTACAAAGAGGGTAGGTATCCTTGGCGTTGTTTTCAACTTGTTTTTATTGATGATCAAATTGGTAGTTGGATTTATTAGTAATAGTCAATCCATGATTGCGGATGCATTAAATAGTGCCAGTGATATTTTTGCTTCTTTTATGACGATGATTGGTAATAAACTAGCTAGTGTTCCCCGAGATGATGATCATAACTTTGGTCATGGAAAAGCAGAATATATTTTTTCTTTTTTAATTAGTTTATCGATGATTGCTTTATCTTTAAAACTTTTTTTAGATTCTTTATTTGCAATTTTGAATCAGGAAAAATTGATTTATTCTCCTGTATTAGTTCTAGTTTGTATTGTAACTATTTTGGTAAAATTTGGCCTTTATTTGTATACAAAAAGTGTATATAAGAAACATGAAAGCTTACTTATTTACTCTAGTATGAAAGATCATCGTAATGATGCAGTAATTACTTGTTGTACTCTTTTTTCCATTATCATGAGTAATTTTAATGTCTTTTTTTTAGATGGTGTTGTAGGTATTGGCATATCCCTTTGGATTTTTTATACGGGAATTCAAATATTTATGGAGAGTTATCATATTTTAATGGATGTTTCTTTGAAGCCTGAGGTTACGGAGAAGATCGTTTATATGGTTAAGAATGATGTCGATGTGGTCGATGTTAAAGATATATATTCTATTTCAACTGGTTATAAATATATTTTATATTTGACGATTGAGGTTGATGGAAATATGTCTACTGCAGATAGTCATGAAATCGCAAATCGTTGGGAAAAATTATTGGTTCAAGAATTTGAACAAATTCAACAAGTGATTATTCATATTGAGCCGGTTATGGTTAATTCTAAAAAGAAGAGAGAAGAGAAATTAGATGAAAAACAAGACAAAAAAAGAGGAGAGAAGTATGGGAAGAAGTAATAAAAATTATATTGAAGATCGTCAAGATTATGTATTAAAAGAGTTAGCGAATGGAAAAAAAATTACCGTTCGTGATTTACAGATGGAAATATTGGAAATTATGGATGAGGTACACCGAATATGTGAAAAACATCATATTGAATATCTATTGATGGCTGGTAGTGCTTTAGGTATCTGTAATTACGGAGGATTTATTCCTTGGGATGATGATATGGATATTGCGATTAAAAAAGAAGATTGGAATCGTTTTATTCAGGCTTTACAGGAAGATTTAAGTGATGAATTCTATTTTGATTGCTACGAATTAGATAAACGCTATAATCCTATTTCAGGCCCAATGATGAAGATTAGAAAACGTGGTACCTATATTGAAGAAGTAAATACCTTACTTAAAAATCGTTGTCGTCAAGGCGATGGTGTTTTTGTCGATGCGATTGTCTATGATAATATTGCTGAAAACAAGTTTATTGATGAAGCAAATCGTACAGTAATTAAATTAGTGATGCCATTTATCGTTTTACTAGATAATCTTCATATAAATCCTATTCCCCTTAAAAACTTTGTTGTTTGGTATAGTAATCGTTATTCTAGACGACATGAGGATAGTAAATTAGTTTCTCAACCGATTTCTGTTCCTTGGGAGAAGTTTTTAAAAGAACCTGTCTTTTTGAAGGAAGATGTATATCCAGCTAAGAAATATAACTTTGAGGGTAGAATGTTTTATTCTTATCGAAATATTGAAAAAGTGATGAAGGAATGGTATGGACCTAATTGTTTGAAAAAATGGGATGGAAAAAAATGGGTAGAAACATTACCAGTCGAAAAAAGAAAACCTAAACATGTTAAAGATATTAACTTAGATGGGGAGGGCCCAGTCTTTTAGAATAAAAATTTTTATTCTAAATGCCTTATTTTTGTGGTAGAATGAATTATAAGCATAAAGAGGTGTATTATGGAGGAAAAAAAGAAGGAAACTTTTCATCGAAAAGAGAAAAATAAAGACGAAGTACAGAAAAAAGATTTCAAAAGTGAAGAGATAGAAGAAACAGAAACAAAATACCATGAAGAACAAAAATCTCCGGTAAGGGAGATAATTGTAGAAAAAAAAGTTGGCTTTAACTATTTAGAAGTCATCTTAATTATGATTATTACGCTTATTATTGGTGGCTTTTTGGGTGGTTTTGTCAATCAGTTTATGACAAAGACTACGGAAAATGAGTCTGTTACTGTATCTCATGAATTTCAAGAGTTTTTGAATACTTATGAAGATATTAAAGAAAACTATTATGAGGAAATCGACGAAGGCGAGATGTTAAATGCTGGTATTAAAGGGATGATTGAATACCTTGGCGATAAATACTCAGTTTATATGGATGAAGAAGAAACTGAAGAGTTTAATGAACAAGTAGAAGGAAAATATGTAGGGATTGGAACGGAGATTATGCAGTTAGAAGATGGTAGTGTTGTAGTTTCTAATCCATTTGAAGGTAGTCCTGCTGCTAAAGCTGGTTTACAAGCTGGAGATGTAATTATTCGTGTAAATGATACCGATGTCACTGGAAAGACTTCTTCAGAAGTTTCTAATTTGATTAAAAAGAGTGCCGATTCTACGGTAAATATTACTGTACGTAGAGATGATGAGGAAAAGACGTTTACGATTGAACGAGAAACGATCGAAATTGAGTCAGTAGATTCTTCGGTTTTTGATGTGAACGATAAGAAGGTTGGTTATATTTATATCAGCATTTTTGCAGCGAATACTGATCAACAATTTAAACAAGCATTAGAAGATTTAGAAAAGGATGGTATCGATTCTTTAGTTATCGATGTTCGAAGTAATTCTGGAGGATATTTAGATTGTGTTACTGAAATTGCTTCTTTATTCTTAGGAAAGGGTAAAGTCATTTATCAGTTGGATACAAAAGGAATTGTAGAAAAAATATACGACGAAACGAAAACTAAACGAGATTATCCTATCGCAGTATTAATTAATAGTAGTAGTGCTTCAGCTTCAGAAATTTTAGCTGCTTCTTTAAAAGAATCTTATGGTGCGGAAGTGGTTGGTGTTAATTCTTATGGAAAAGGTACTGTTCAACGTGCTTATCAATTGGAAAATGGGGCGACAGTAAAATATACGATTCAGAAGTGGTTAACTCCAGACGGAAATTGGATTAATGAAGTAGGAGTAGAGCCTACACTTCGTGTAGAAATGAGTGTCGATTATTATCAGAATCCAAGTGATGAAACAGATAATCAATTACAAGAGGCTTTAAAAAAAGTAGCCGAATAAATCTAAAAAAATTGCTCTTTAATAAGAGCTTTTCTTTTGTCAAAATTTATCGTTTTTAGCACTCTCTATTGACAAGTGCTAATTATGGTGATATAATGTGTGGCAGAAAGGGTGATGGGTATGTATCCTAATATGGAAAATAATGAAAATGTGTTAGAAAAATATGGTCGAAATATTACGGAAGATGCCAAAAATGGTAAGATTGATCCCGTTATTGGGCGTGATGAAGAAATTCGTAGTATTACCCGTATTTTATCTAGAAAAACAAAGAATAACCCAGTATTAATTGGTGAGCCTGGTGTCGGAAAGACCGCTATTGTAGAAGGGCTTGCTTTACGTATTATCCGTGGAGATGTTCCTAATAGCCTAAAAGATAAGACTGTATGGGAACTAGATATGGCAAGTTTAGTTGCCGGAGCCAAATATCGTGGTGAATTCGAAGAACGTTTGAAGAATGTACTCAATGAAATCAAGAAAAGTGAAGGCGAAATCATCATGTTTATCGACGAAATTCATACGATTGTAGGAACTGGTGCGGAAGGCGCAATGGATACCTCTAATATTTTAAAGCCTATGCTTGCTCGTGGTGAGATTCATGTGATCGGGGCAACTACCTTGAATGAATATCGTAAATACATTGAAAAAGATGGAGCTTTGGAACGTCGTTTTCAAAAAATTAAAGTCAGCGAACCAACTGTGGAAGACACTATTACGATTTTACGTGGTTTAAAAGAGAGATTTGAAATTCATCATGGAGTAAATATTCAAGACAAGGCGTTAGTTAGCGCAGCTGTAATGTCTAATCGTTATATTACGGATAGATATTTACCAGATAAAGCCATCGATTTGATTGATGAAGCTTGTGCGACTATTCGAGTACAAATGGATTCTGTGCCTAATGAACTAGATACATTGACTCGTGAGATTATGCGTCTACAAATTGAACGTGAAGCGATTAAGAAAGAAAAAGATGAATTATCGAAGAAACGTGTTGAGTCGATCGATGAGACCTTGGAAAACCTTAAAGCTCGAGAGAAAGAGTTGACAGCGGATTGGGAGAAGGAAAAATCGATTAACGATGATATTAAGGCAAAGAAAAAAGAGATTGAACGTACTAAATTTGCTTTAGAACAAGCCGAAAATGACTATGATTTGGAAAAGGCTGCTCGTCTTCGCCATGGTGAACTTCCTAAACTAGAAAAAGAACTAGCTGCTCTTAATAACTTAGAAAAAAATAAAATTCTAAGTGATGTTGTTACTTCTGAAGATATCGCACAGGTGATTTCTAAATGGACAAATATTCCGGTAAGTAAGTTAATTAGTGGTGAACGTGAAAAACTTCTTAACTTAAAAGAGAATATGGAAAAACGAGTTATCGGTCAAAGTGAAGCGATTTCTTTGGTCAGCGATGCGATTATTAGAAGTCGTAGTGGTATTAAAGATCCTAATCGTCCAATTGGTTCATTCATTTTTTTAGGACCTACTGGTGTTGGTAAAACTGAAGTAGCTAGAACTTTGGCTTATGAACTATTTGATGATGAAAAACACATGATTCGTATCGATATGAGTGAGTATATGGAAAAATTCTCTGTCTCACGTCTTATTGGTTCTCCTCCAGGATATGTCGGCTATGAAGAAGGTGGACAGTTAACAGAAGCTGTTCGTCGTAATCCTTATAGTATTGTCTTGTTTGACGAAATTGAGAAGGCACATCCAGAAGTATTAAATCTATTACTCCAAATTTTGGATGATGGTCGTGTTACGGATTCAAACGGTAGAACGGTTGATTTTAAGAATACGATTATTATCATGACTAGTAATTTAGGTAGTGAACATATCTTAGATGGTAATACAGATAAAGTAATGGAGGAAGTAAAGAAATATTTCCGTCCTGAATTTATCAATCGAGTTGACGAAATCATTGTATTTAAGCCACTTACTAAAGAAGTTATTTCTAAGATTTTAGATAAATTAATTAGTGATTTGATGATGCGATTACGTGAAGATAATATTCATCTTGTCTTGACGGATAAAGCTCGTAATTATCTGGTTGAAAATGGTTATGATGTTACTTATGGGGCTAGACCTTTAAAACGATTAGTCAGTCGTACTGTTGAAACGGTATTATCGCGTATGATTGTTGAAGATCAAGTTCAATATGGGGATACGTTAATTATCGATTATTCAGAGGATAAAAATCAGATTATTGTTCGAAAAGAGGAATCTACTTCTCAAGAGGAAGGTCATTCAGAAAATTAATTTGGGTATTTGAAAATAGAGGGAAGAAAGCCCTCTTTTTCTATGCTTGAAAAATTGTAGAAATAAAGTTATAATTTATGGTAGTTATGGGGTGTTTGGATGAAAATAGTAGCTAAATGGTTTTTCCTCTTTTTTGCTTTTCTTTTTTCTGCTCTCTATCTGTTTTTTTCTTCATGGCCTCTTTTCTTATTGGCTTTTTTGAGCTGGACTTTATTTTTACTTTATTTTTTTCGGCGTGAAAGCACGAATTTATATGTTGGTTGGGGTCTAGCTGTTATTTTTGGATTGATTGGTCGATATGAATATGCTTTATTTCTACTTATCATTGTCGCTATTTGTTCTTGGTTAGAAGAATTTTTACTTGATTTTTTGAATAAAAAACGCATTTCTTCTTTTCCACAGGATAGTGATACGGTTACTTTGTTTGATCAAAAGACGAAAAATTATCACCCTATACAGCTTAGAAGTGTTAAGTCCTCTGATATTATTGTTGTTAAACCCAATGAGAAGATTTTAGTTGACGGAATAGTTTTTCGTGGGAGAACAGTCGTAAAGCGTTTTTCTACGAAACTGAATGTAAAAAAGGGAGATTCTGTTTTAGCTGGGGATCAAAATTTAGATAAAGAAATTTATATTCAAGTTCAAAAAGAAGCTTCTTCTTTTATGATGATTGCGCTTAGAGATAAAATTCATTTTGATCACGCTGAACATAAGTGGTATAAAAGCCTTCCTTTTTGGTTTTCTATTCTTTTTTTCTCTTTGTTGTTTTTTGCTGTTATCTTTTTGATGGCCAATTCTTTTACTCGCGTTTATTTTATTTTTACCTGTTTATTTGTTTTACTTGTGCTTCCTTTTTCTTTTTTGTTTCGAGCTGTGTTATTATTGATGAGTATTCATCTTGAAAAATATGGAATTTATGTTCTTCGTAAAGCTGCTCTTTTTGATTTGTTTTTTACACAAAATATTCTTTTTACGAAAACGGGTATTTTGACATTAGGAGACTTTTCTGTTGCTAAGTATGTGACAGATAATGAAGAAGATTTTTTCTATTATTTAAATTGTGCGATGGTAGGTCAGAGTGATCATATTGCGAATTGTATTCGATGTTATCGCCAAGTTCATGTCGATGAAAGCAGAATTCAACATCATCAAGTTCAAGATGGTGAACATTCCTTTAACTATTTAGAACATCAAATATTGGTGGGAAATTATTCCTTTATGGAGAAACATGATATCGTAGTGGATAAATTATTCGATATTGGTACGATTTTATATGTTGCTGTTGATGGTGAGTCTATTGGAGCGATTGTGATTGCGGATAAAATTAAATTGAGTTTGAAGGACGATATTCAGGAGTTAAAAAAACTAGGAATCAAGCATTTTGGTACTTTCTCTCATGATGATGAACGGGTTGTCTATGCAGTATCTAGAACACTGGGAATTAAGGATAGTTATTCGCGTTTGAATGAAGAACGTTTTCGCTTTTGGTTACAGTATTTTAGTGAAATGTATGGGGATAAAACGTTGTTTATCAGTGACAAGACGGATGAAAAATGGGTTCAAGTCAATTTATTAATGAATGGAATTTATTCATGTAGTTTAGAAAATAGTGATATAATGTTAGTAGACAATGACATGGGTAAAGTGGTTACTTTATTTCGCTATTGTCATTTCATAAAAGATGATTTTAAGAAGGTAATCAAATGGCTCATATTCAGTAAAGTAGCTTTGTTGTTTTGTTTCCTTTTTGTCGTAAGAAATTTTTATCTTATTGTTTTATTAGGATTTTTATTTTCTCTACCCATTTGGATTTGGTTATTTCGATTATATCGTGGAAAAAGGAGATGGTAAGTGATGTTACCAATTACAGAAGTCGCAAAAAAGTTAGGATTAACGAAAGAAGATATTTATACTTATGGGGAGGATAAAGCTAAGATTACCAAGGCAGTTAATCCTAAGCAAAGTAGTCATTTGATTTTGGTTACAGCCGTAAATCCAACTCCATATGGAGAAGGGAAGACTACGGTTAGTATCGGCTTAAATGATGCGTTAAGAAAATTAGGGAAATCTTCACTTGCGGTTCTTAGAGAGCCTTCTTTAGGACCTGTATTTGGACTAAAGGGTGGTGCTACTGGCGGCGGAAAGGCTTCAATTATCCCTAGCCAGGATATCAATCTTCATTTTACAGGAGATTTTCATGCGATAACAGCGGCGAATAATTTACTTTGTGCGGCAGTCGATAATCATATTTATCAAGGAAATGCTCTTGGAATTGACCCTAAATCAATTCGTCTTAAAAGATGTTTAGATGTGAATGATCGTAGTTTACGAGATAATTTTGATATCACGGCGGCTAGTGAAGTGATGGCTATTTTTTGTTTAGCTACTGATCGAAGTGATCTTCGCAAGCGTTTAGCGCATATTTTAATTGGTTACAATGAACATAAAGAGCCTATCTATGCCAAGGATTTACAGGTAGATGGGGCAATGTATTTATTATTAGAACAAGCTTTTTATCCAAATTTGGTTCAATCTTTAGAAGGAAATCCTGTTCTTGTTCATGGTGGGCCATTTGCGAATATTGCGCATGGTTGTAACAGTATTGTAGCGACAAAATTAGGGTTAGGACTTGCTGATTATGTAGTTACGGAAGCTGGATTTGGTAGTGATCTTGGTGCGGAGAAATTTTTGAATATCAAGTGTCGTAAGGCTGGGCTAGAACCAAGTGCTATTGTTCTTATTGCGACTGTTCAGGCCTTAAAACATAGTGGGATAGAAAATCTTCAAGCTCATATTGATCATTTGAAACAGTACTCTGTTCCTTTTTGTGTTACGATAAATCGTTTTTCTAAGGATAAAGAGGAAGAAATTCAAGAACTTGTCGATTTTTGTCAAAAACAGGGAGTAAAGGCCATTGTTTCTTCTGCTTATATAGAAGGTGGTGCAGGTTCTCTTGAACTAGCGCAAGAGGTGGTTCATCTTTGTGAAGAGGATTCTCATTTTCAATTTCTTTATCCGTTAGAACTCTCTATTTCAGAAAAGATAGATATTTTAGCTAAGCAAGTTTATCATGCTTCAACTGTTGTTTATCAAGAAGTAGCCAAAACTAAACTACAAGAAATTGAACAGTTAGGAATTTCTAATTATCCTATTTGTGTAGCTAAAACTCCGTATTCGATCAGTGATGATGCTAAAAAGTTAGGTTATCCTAAAGAATATACCTTGACTGTTCGTGATCTTTCTTTTCAAACGGGAAGTGAGATGATTATCGTCCTTTTAAATACGATTATTACGATGCCTGGACTTCCTAAACAACCTAATTATGAATCCTTTGAATAAAAAAGAAGTAATAGCGATGATTACTTCTTTCTTTTAATTAGAAAAAATTCTTAATCCTTTGGGATAATGATTTTTTAGTTTTCCTTTACTTGCTTTAAATCCTCCAGTTGGACATCCTTCTATTAATAATGCTCCCCAGCCATCCGCTACATTTTCATCTTTTATTTCGTAACCAGTTAGGTATTGTTTTACTCTAATATCCTCTTTTTCTAAATTTAATTGATTCTTTATTTGTTTACCAAAGGTTGTAAAAAACTGATGATGGGGGATAAATCGATTTTTCTCTATGGTACCTAAGGTGACGCCCACGGATAATACTTGATGAAGTGGGATGGAGAAGTCCTCTTTTTCATAGTAGATGATTTTTCCTTTATATTGGTAAATATGTTCAGGAATTTCTGATAGCATTTCTTTTAAAGCAGGAATGACTATCTTTTTTTCTTGGGCTGTTAGTGGTTGAATCGCACTTTTGTTAGTTTGTTTTCCACTTTGTTCTTCCTGTTTTTGTAATACGGCTACAAATTGGCCTTCTCCTTTACCGGTATAAGGATAAAATCTGCGACATTTTTCGGTTGGCTTACTTGTTTTTAAACCTGCTTCTGTTACTTGTTGAATACTTTCTGGAAGGGGAAGTAAATGATACGAATGATGGCTTAGGAAATTTTCTATGATATCTTCGTTTTCTTCTTTAGCAAAAGTACAGGTTGAATAGATGAGATAACCACCTGTTTTTAAGCAACTACTTATTGTCTCTAGTAGCTCTAGACTACGTTTACTACAGTTTTCTACTGCATCGAGACTCCATTCTTTGACTGCTTGTTCATCTTTTCGAAACATCCCTTCTCCTGAACAAGGAGTATCTAGAAAAATATAATCGAAAGTATTTGTGTATAAAGTATTTAATTGATCCACAGAAAAATTAGTCACTACACAATTAGAAATACCCATTCGTTCAATGTTTCCTAGTAGGATTTTCGCTCTAGTTGGGTTAATTTCATTCGCGACAATTAATCCTGTATTTTGTAACTGATTACTAATTCCGATTGTTTTTCCACCAGGCGCACTACAGACATCTAAAACGATACTATCTTTTTTTATCGAAAGAGAATTGGCAACAATCATCGCAGAAGGTTCTTGAACATAGTAACTTCCCGCATGATGAAGAGGATCTTTACCTGCTTTTAATTCTTCTTTTAGATAAAAACCATTAATTGTATAAGGAATAGGCTCAATTTTTTTTGTAAATTTTTGTTTGAATGTTTCGATATCTATTTTTAAGGTATTGACTTGTAATCCTCTAATTGGCTCTTTTTCATATTCTTTTAAATAGAGATTCCAGTTTTCTCCCATGATAGGTTTTCTTGTTTGAATAAATTCTTCTGGTAATGTTATTTTTTCTTTCATTTTCTCATCCCTTTTATTTCGTTTTCTTATTATAACAAATTTTTTCTTATGATTAAAGAATATCTGTGAAGTATAAGATTCTTGATTTTATTCATATTAAAAATGGTGATGAAAGATGCTTATTTTATCTTTACAAGACTTATTTAAATTAGGAAATTATTTGGATATTTTTCTTCGATCTTTTGTTTCTTTGGTGGTTTTATTTGTGATTACAGAAATAATGGGTAAGAAACAGATCAGTCAGCTAAATCTTTTTGACTATATTATTGGGATTAGCATTGGTTCGATTGCGGCGAGTTTAAGTGTCGATGATTCTATTGAATACTTGGATGGGATTTTGGCGATTGTTGTATATGGGGGCTTTGCGGCTTTAGTTTCATTGATTACTACTAAGAGTATTTGGTTGCGTCACTTTTTTACAGGGACTCCACTAGTATTAATGGATCATGGAAAGATTATTTATGAAAACTTAAAGAAAAGTAAGTTAGATATTAATGATTTTTTACAGATCGCAAGGGAAAATGGCTTCTATGATATTACGCAAATTAACTGTTCTATTTTAGAAACTAGTGGTAAAGTTAGTTTTCTAGCTCGTAGTAAATATCAACCACTTACGCCTAATGATCAGAAGTTAAAGGTATCAGAAAATGGAATGGTTTGTAATCTAGTTATGGATGGAAAGATTATGCCTAAGCATTTGAAATATATTCATAAGGATGAAAAGTGGTTAATGACTAGATTAGAAAATATGGGGTATAAGGATTTATCTAATTTGTTGTTGGTTACTTGTGATAATCAAGAGAAATTATCGGTTTTTACTAAAGAGAAAATGACGGACAAAATTGAAACTTTGGAATAAAAAAACTACCGAGTGGTAGTTTTAAAATTCTTCTTCTACGTATTCGTTTAATGGTTTTACACGGTATTTTAATTCACGCATTTCGAAAGTTCCAATAAATCCTGGTTTAGCACTGATTAAATCAGGAATTCGATTGACAACTGTTGCACAAGTTAATTCAACTGTAGATGGTCTATTAATCACAAGAGTTGTATTTGGTTCTCCTTCGATTGTCCATTCGTTTTTATCGAATTCATCTGGTGCGTAAACTTTACCTACACATTTTGATTCGATCGTGATTCCTTCTTCGGTTTCTGTTGTAACTACTGCGCTCATTCCAGTTGCGTTTCCAGCTTTGACAACCATTCCTAAGGTAGAAGAGTTAATGTCTTCTGGATAAGTCTCTGGTACACATTTTTGGGTTTGACTTTTTACAGTAAGTCCTAATTTACCACATAACCATCCATTTACATTCCACATGTAACTTGGTGCGTAGTTTCCACTGTTAATAATGGCTTGACGTTCTTCATCAGAAATTCGATCAGCTGATGCGACTTTTTGATCAAATTCTTCTAAAGTTAATCCTGCTCCATGAGCTTCTGCTAAAGCGATTCCATAGTCTTCGACATTATACCAAGATTCTCCTTTAATTTTGGTAATTTTATGCGTAGATGCAGCAATCGCACTGATTAGTTCTCCCCAATAAATATCTTGGTATCCACTACCAGCAATTGTACAGTTGTTTTTCTTTGTCATCTCGTCTATTTTTTGATATAAAGTAGGGTTTGAGTTTTGACAGAAGAAGGCCTCTTCACAGGTAGTAATCGCATTGATACCTAATTCTGCACAAAGCATTAGCGCATCTTCGCACTCAGCAAGTAGACTTCTCGTTGTGATAATACAAGCATCTGGTTTTAATTCACTCATAATTTCACGAGCTTTATCGATACTTGAAACGATTACTCCTTTGTTTTCACATCCCATGACCTCACCAATATCTTTACCGATAACGGCTTGATCAACATCGAAAGCAGCTACAATTTCAGCGCCTTTTTCATAAACATAACGCATTGTATATTTAGCCATCTTTCCTGTTCCATATTGAACAATTCTAAGTTTTCTGTTATTCATGATTTCCTCCTATTCTTGATACATTTAACTTACT
This sequence comes from uncultured Bacilli bacterium, assembly GCA_944350365.1. GTDB lineage: Bacteria > Bacillota_I > Bacilli_A > RF39 > UBA660 > Alloscybalousia. The sequence goes on along the minus strand of CALVOU010000014.1, from coordinate 6,010 downwards.
ATAGATATTTTTTTATTTCAAGATAAAACGGTCTATTTTTTTCGACTTTACTTTATTTTTACAAAACCTAGTATTTATTATTTTTTCTTTAATTAGTGAATATTTTTTTATGCTGAGTATGTATTTTATTATTAATTTTTCATTTGTTATTGTTCATAGCATGCGTGGTTATGTAATCAAAACTTACGCTTTTTTATGTTTTCCTTTTTAAAATGTGATATGATAAAAAAACGTTTGGAGGGGTGAATATGTTAAGAATATATTATACAGATGTAAAAACGGATTCATTTGATACGTTAAAGAAGATCAAAAAGGGTTGTTGGATCGATTTAGTAAATCCTAATCAAGAAGATATTAACTTTTTAACGGATTCTTTAGATGTCGATACTAGTTTTATTAGTTATTTGTTGGATGATGAAGAACAACCTCGTATTGATTATGATGATGAAAATGATATTAAGATGATTATTATTGATGTACCAATTCGGGAAAAAAAGAAAAATATTTCTCGGATCACGACAATACCTCTTGCTATTCTAGTGATTAAAGACAGTTATATCGTAACGGTATCGCTAGAAGAAGTACCACTTTTAAAAGATTTTAAACAACAGAAAGTAAAGGAATTTTACAGTTATAAAAAGACCCGTTTTATTATTCAAATTTTATATCGAACAGCGTCTTTATATTTACGATATTTGAGAAAGTTAAATCGGGAAATTGAAAAAGCGGAAGAAAAGATGTTAAAAGCAACTAGTAATCGTGATCTTGCGCATTTACTTAGTGTAGAGAAGAGTTTAGTTTATATGACCACTTCTTTAAAATCTAATGAGGTTGTATTAGAGAGAATTTTAAAGGGAAATGTAATTGATTTATACGAAGAAGATAATGATTTACTAGAAGATGCGATTATCGAGAATAAGCAAGGAATTGAGATGGCTAATTTATATCGGGAAATATTAAGTAGTACAGCGGATTCGTTTGCGACAATTATTTCTAATAATTTGAATACGATTATGAAATTTTTGGCAGGAATTACGATTGTGATCTCTATTCCCACAATGGTAGCTTCTTTTATGGGAATGAATGTACCACTTGGACCAATTATGGAAATGCCTTATGCTTTTCTGATTTTACTTGGTATTTCTGTTGTTTTATCTTTAGTTGTAGCATTTATTTTAAAGAAGAAGAATATGTTGTAATGCTGTAGTATATTTTGATGTTTTGTGGTATAATGAGGATAAGGAAGTGAATAGTCATGACGGTAGTTTGGTTAGTTGTTTTTTTACTCCTAGTTATTTTAGAATTTGCGACGATTAATTTGGTTTCTATTTGGTTTGCCTTAGGTGCATTAGTTTCGTTTTTTGTCAGTTTGTATGTGGACAATACGACAATTCAAGTGGCTATTTTTGTTATTGTTAGTTTTTTGTCCATATTGCTTACCAGAAAGTTTGTTCAAAAATTGCGTACGAAAAAGCCAGAACGTGTAAATTTAGATAGTGTTATTGGAAAAATTGGAATAGTAACTGAGAAGATTACTCGTTATAATCCTGGAGAAGTAAAAGTAGGAGGCAAGAGATGGACAGCGGTTAGTGAAGAGACAATTGATAAAGATAGTTATGTGAAAATTTTGGCGATTGATGGCGTAAAATTAGTGGTTGAGAAAAGTAAAACCGATGAATAAGATAGAAGTATAGGAGTTGATAGTATGGGTTGGATATTTTTAATTATTATTTTATTGATTATTGTATTTGGTGTTAAAGTAATACCACAATCGAGAGCTAAGGTTGTTGAACGTTTAGGTGCTTATCATGCCACATTACAAACAGGCGTACATTATGTAATTCCCTTTGTTGATAGAGTAGCTTCTGATGTTAGTTTAAAAGAGATCGTAAAGGATTTTGCTCCGCAGCCAGTCATTACTAAAGATAACGTTACGATGCAGATTGATACTGTTGTTTATTTTCAAATAACAGATCCTAAATTATATACCTATGGAGTAGAAAATCCTGTTAATGCGATTGAAAATTTAACGGCTACAACACTACGTAATATTATTGGTGAATTAGAACTTGATCAAACATTAACTAGCCGTGATATCATTAATTCAAAGATGCGTTCTATTTTGGACGAAGCAACTGATCCTTGGGGAATTAAAGTAAATCGTGTAGAAGTAAAAAATATTATTCCGCCACGTGATATTCAGGAAGCTATGGAAAAACAAATGCGTGCTGAACGTGAACGTCGTGAAAAGATTCTACAAGCAGAAGGAGAAAAGAAATCTGCTGTATTAATTGCTGAAGGAGAAAAAGAAAGTGCTATTTTAAGAGCAGATGCTAAAAGAGAAGCACATATTCGTGAAGCAGATGGTGAAGCACAAGCCATTATTAAAATTCAAACTGCACAGGCTGAAGGACTTCGTTTATTAAAAGAAGCGGGTGCTGATGATGCGGTATTAAAACTTAAAAGTTATGAAGCTATGGTTCAAGTCGCAAATGGTCAATCTACTAAAATTATTGTGCCAAGTGAACTTCAAAATTTAGCTACTACTGGAACTGTTTTGGCTGAAACATTAGAAAAAACTTCAAAAAAATGAAAGTATAAATTCGTTTTTTCGTTTCAAACTATAAATGGTGATGATGATGACAAAGAGTAGATATCAGTTTTTATATTTACTTGGTAAATATTATTACCGTGATGTAGAAGAACATCCGATCAAAAATAGATAGGAGTCTTCAAAAAAAGAGTACTAGAATTGGTACTCTTTCTTTTTAATTTCCATTAAATATGGAGCTTTAGGATTATCATCGTTTCGATAGTAAGTTACCTTTTGATTTTTGAAGTATTCTTGTAATGCTATTGATTCTTTTTCTCCTTCTTCGTGTCCAGGATAGACGGTAATTAGTAGAATACCATTTGGATGAAGGAGTTCTAATCCCTCTTCGATTGCCTGAATTGTAGTGGAAGTTGTAGTAGTAATGGTTTTGTCTCCTGTTGGTAAATAGCCAAGATTAAAAGTAATTAGGCTAATTTTTCCTTGCTTTTCGATTAGTGTATTTTTCATTTGATTATGGTTTTGTTGGTATAAAATTACGTTAGTAATATTATTTTCTTGTAGTTTTTGTTTAGTGGCCTCTATTGCTTGTTTTTGAATATCAAACCCATAAACGGTTCCTTTATTGGCTAATTGTGCAAGAAGAATAGTATCATTTCCATTACCTACTGTCGCATCGATTACTAAACTATTTGGTTTAACATAATAATCAAAGCGTTCATGAACACGGTTTAAAATAGATTTTTGAAATCCTTGATATGTACGTCTTTTGGCTAGACATTTATCGATATCATTTAATACACAGACTTTTTTCAATACCCAATCAGGGGCGACTAGTTCTTTTCGATCTGGATCACCAGTAAGTCGATGAATAACGATTTCAGGTCGTAGAAGTTCTAATTGCGAACAAACGATATCGACGTATTCTTCTTTGGTTAGTAGGTGGAATTTTTCTTTTTCATAAAGGGAAGCTAACGCAGTATTTTTAATAATATGTAACATATGAATTTTAATTCCTTGGATATCTAATTTATTTAAGTACTTAACTGTTTCCAACATCATTTCCTTATTTTCACCAGGTAAGCCATTGATGATGTGGATAACGACATTTAGATTTTCTTGACGTAAACGCTTTACCATTTGTTCAAAGCAAGCTGAGTTATGTCCACGATTAATGAGGCGAGATGTTTTTTCATGAATGGTTTGTAGTCCTAATTCGATCGTGAGATATGTTCTTTGATTCAAGTCTTTTAGATACTCGATACATTCTTCACTAATCGCATCGGGACGTGTCGCAATACTTAGCCCTATTACATTGTCTTGTTTTAGAATTGGTTCGTATTTTTGCTTTAAAACATCGACACTAGCGTAAGTATTGGTGTTTGCTTGAAAATAACCGATATATAAAGTATCTTTCCACTTTTTATCCATCAGTTCTTTTATCTCTTGAAATTGACTGACAATATCTTTATTTACCGAGCCAGCAAAGTCCCCACTACCACTTTTCGAACAATAAATGCATCCACCAGTTGATTTAGTACCATCTTTATTGGGACAGGTAAATCCACCATTTAGGCTAATCTTACATACTTTTCTTCCAAATTTATGTTTATAAAAATAGTCTAAGCTGTGGTATCGTTTATTTGAATCACTATAAATAAATGGATTTTTCATACTTTCTCTTCTTTCTTCTTCTTATTATATCATAAATCTAAATCTTAACTTTTTCTTTTGTGTCTTGTATTCATAGTTATTATCGATTATAATAAAATTAGTATAGGAGGTATATAATGAAGTGTAGTGAATGTGGTTATGACTTAAAAGAAGAGGATAAAAAATGTCCTCGTTGCGGTACAGAAGTAAATTCTTCTGGTAATCGAAAAACCGTAAAGAAAAATCATAATATTATGATTTTGGCTATTGTTTTATCGGCAGTTTCTATTGTGTTGGTAGCTATTGGATTTCAGAAATTTTCTAGTCCTAAAACAGTGATGTTACAGAGTGTTTCTAATTTTGCTAGTAATATGAAAGAAGTTGTTGAAAAACTAGAATCTAATTTTGCAACTCAAATGGAGAAGCAAGATAAGGTTAAGGTAGACGGAACAGTTGAGTTAGAAGTGGATCCTAATTTGGGAATTGGCATGGATAATTTGACGATGAATTTTGTTTATGCTGAGGATAGTAGTAAACAGAATTCTACCATTGATTTATCTATGTTGATGGGAGAAAATGGCTTATTCGACTTAGATATGATTATGGCAGATAGTAAATTATATTTTGACTTGAAGGAAATTACGGAAACTTATTATTATACAGATTTTGATTATGTTTCTTTGTTTGAAGATGTGGCAACGGTTGATTATTCAAAATTAATTGATATCGTTAAAGATAATTTTACTGAACGAATTGAACAAGATAAAATTGAAAAATCTAAAGAAAAAATTAAACTTGGGGATAAAGAAAAAAATACTACGAAATTATCTTATCGAATTACGAATAAGATGATTAATGATGTATTATCTGGAATTTTGGAAGATGTAAAAAACGATAAAGACCTATTAGAAAACTTAGCAAAAATGAGTGGAGTAACTACTGAAGAATTTACGGCATCTATCGATGAAGCACTTAATGGTATGAAAGATATCGAAGGAGAAACTTATTTCTACTATAATGTATATTATTATGGATTTAATAATATTGTAATGGAAGAAGTTGCGGATGATACAGTTTCTATTCAATATTATCACTATGATAAAACTGAAGAAATTATCGTGATGTCAGAAGGACAAGAAATGTTCTACATTCAAATGGTAGAAAATGGAGATAAAACAGATATCGACGGAAACTTAGCTGGTTATACGTTCTCTGGTAGTTATCAGGAACAGGAAAATGGTTTAGCTATGGATTTAACTGTTAATGTTGGTACTGATCAATTAACATTATCCTTAATCTCTTCACGTGAAGAAAGTGCTGAAGAGTTCCACAGTACCGCTGAAATTAAAATAACTGGTAATCTTCAAGGAGTAGATCTTGGTGAAGGTATGACAGTACGTTGTGACTTGGTTTATACACTTGGAGAAGATGTTCAAGTTCCTGATTTAAGTGGGGCTAAAGATGTTAATTTGATGACAGAAGAAGAAATGAATATGATTATTACCAATATTCAAAATCATCCATTCTTGTCGATGGTGTACGAAAGCTTGATGAATAGTGCGTCTGGAACAGATAACTATGATGATCCTATTTATGATGATTACACTAATGAAAGTTTAGACTTATTACAAGAATATGAATATACTTATTAAAATTTAGAAACTGTTGAAAAATACTGATTGTAGATTTCAGTATTTTTTCTTAAGCAAATATTATGAATAGAAAGAGGAAATATTTGAGTTCCGGTAAAATTTAGAGAGAAAAGGAAAAAGTGAAAATGTGTTATCCACAGATTCACTTTTTTGA
>CALVOU010000013.1 GCA_944350365.1 uncultured Bacilli bacterium | reverse complement strand
AAAAAAGAGATAGTTTTCCTCTATTTTTACTATCTCATTGTATCATAACTACCCCCCCCCCCAAGTCAATGGGAGTTGGGGTAGTTTTTTTTACTTATCACGTAACTTAGCATTGCATTTTTTCTCTGTTTCAATAATAATCTTTTCAAACAAAGTCATTACTTCTTCATCACTTAACGTACGATTTTGATCTTGGAAATTTAAATTAAAGGCGATAGAGCGTTCGTCATTACCAATATTTTCTCCTTCGTAAACATCAAAAATACTGATATTGGTTAATAACTTTCCACCAGCTTTACGAATCACTGTAACTAGTTCTTCTGCTTGTTGATCCTTCTTAATCACAAACGCAACATCTTTATTTACTGCTGGATATTTAGAAATTTCTTTATATTGCATCGTTTTTACTCGGAAATTAAACAATTTATCCAAATTGATTTCCATTACATAAATGTCTTCTTTGACTAAAGATGGATGAATCTTACCAATCACACCAATTTCTATATTATTCATTACAATAGTGGCACTCTGTCCTGGATGTAATTCTTTAATTTTCACGTTTTTAATTAAAGAATAACGGTTCTTATATCCTAAACTTTCTAACACTTCTTCTAAAATCCCTTTAAGAATATAAAAATCTACTTTTTCAGGATGAAGTCCTAAATAATATTCTCCAGTCATTAATATAGCTAATTTATTTTCTTCGGTATATTCACCATTTACTTTAGCAAATCCTTTTCCAATTTCAAATATACTAATATCTTTCTGACCTCTAGCTTTATTATACTGATAAACATCCATAAGAGAAGGTAATAAACTATATCGTAAAGTTGTTCTTTCTTCACTCATCGGATCCAATACTTTGATAATATCAAAGGCATCATTCGTAAATAATTTAGCATTTGCCTCTGGAATTAAAGCATAACTTAATGTCTCATTTAACCCAAGATCGGCTAATTTATTACGAATATAACGTTTCTTTCGATCAACATTTCCACTTACCACCGGTAAAATCATTTTCTTACCTTGAATTCTATCGATTCCATAAATTCTACCTACTTCTTCAATTAAATCCTCAGGAATATAGATATCTGTACGTCTAGTTGGTACAGTAACAACAAGAGTACCATCCTTTTCTACTTTAACAGTAAAGAAAAGTCTTTCAAGAATAGAAACAACTTCATCCTGAGTTAATTCAATTCCTAATACACGATTAATCTTATCGATTGTAATAGCAATTTCACGATCATTCATATCCATATGGTTATATTCTACTATTCCGCCAACAATCTCGGCATCAGCATACTTTTCTAATAGATGACAACTTCTTTCTATAGCCATGAAAGTACGCTTAGGATCAAGTCCCTTTTCAAACCGACTACTTGCTTCACTACGTAAAACTTTCTTCGCCGTTTTACGAATCGTACTAGCATGGAAAATAGCAGATTCGATAATAATATTTTTCGTATCTTCTTCAATTTCTGTCGTAAGTCCGCCCATAACGCCAGCTAGACCTACAGCTTCTTGATCAGTCGCAATCACAATATCTTGATCAGATAAAATACGTTTTTGATGATCAAGAGTAGTTAATTCTTCCCCATTTTCTGCCATACGTACAATTAATTTTTCACCTAAACGATCAGCATCATAATAATGAAGTGGTTGTCCAGTCTCCAACATAACATAATTAGAAATATCAACAATATTATTAATTGGTCTAATTCCTGATGCGATTAAACGATTCTTAATAAAAGTAGGACTCTCTTTAATAGTTACATTTTTTACTTTTTTCGCTAGAAATAATGGACAATTTTCCGTCCTAATATCTAAACGAAATTGCTTATTTACATCTTCTTTATTTTCTTGATAAGATAAATCGATATCTTTAACCTTTTTCTCATATAAAGCACCAATTTCATAAGCCATACCTAAAATACTAAGTAAATCTCCACGATTAGAAGTAAGTTCAAAATCAATTACCTCATCATCTAGTTCCAAGAAATGAATAGGATCTTCTCCAACTGGAGCCTCTTGTGGTAACTCATGAATTCCTTCAATATCCTTAGCACTTAGAAACTTATGTTCTAAACCAAGTTCAGATATAGAACAAATCATTCCATTAGATTCTTGTCCACGAATCGTACTCTTCTTAATCACACCACCAGGTAATTTAGCGCCATCCAAGGCAACAATTACTTTTAAGCCTTTACGTACATTAGGTGCACCACAAACGATTTGTAGTACTTCTTTCCCAATATTTACTTGACAGACATGTAAGTGATCACTATCCGGATGATTAACACAGTCGACTACTTCTCCAATAACCAAATTAGAGACTGGTAACAACGGACTACAAGAATCATACTCATTACCGATAGAAGTCATATCTTTGGCAAAAGTTTTACTATCCACATCAATATCTACATAATCGCTTACAAAGTTTCTACTTAACTTCATTTTCCTCATCCTTTCTATCGAATTGTTCTAAAAATCTAACATCGTTCGTATATAAATAACGAATATCTGGAATCGCATATCTAAACATAGCCAAGCGATCTAAACCAGTACCAAATGCAAATCCTGTCCATTTTTCAGGGTCATAACCACCCATACGAAGAACATTAGGATGAACCATACCTGCACCTAGTAATTCGATCCAACCAGTCTGTTTGCATAAAGGGCATCCTTTTCCGCCACATTTAAAACAAGTAACATCTACTTCAACACTAGGTTCTGTAAATGGGAAAAAGCTTGGGCGAAAACGAACCTTAGTATTTTCTCCTAATATTTTCTTAGCAAACATCTCTAATGTACCTTTTAAATCGGCAAGAGAAATATCTTTATCGACGACTAAACCTTCTACTTGTCCAAATTGATGAGAGTGAGTCGCATCATCATCACGACGATACACTTTACCAGGACAAATCATCCGAATTGGTGTTTTTTCCGCATTTGCCTGCATCGTTCTCGCTTGAACACTAGAAGTTTGAGTACGAAGTAAATATTCTTCATCAATATAGAAGGTATCTTGACTATCCCTTGCGGGATGTCCAAGTGGAACATTTAAACGTTGAAAGCAATTCTCATCCGTTTCTAGTTCTGGACCATCTACTACATCATAACCCATCGATACAAAGAAGTCTTCGACATCTTCGATAATTCGTTGAAAAGGATGACGAGAACCTCGTTTTATTTTACGACTAGGAAGAGAAATATCAATTTCCTCTTCTTTTAACCTTCTTTCTAGTTCTTTATTTTGAAGTTCCTGCTGTTTTTCACTAATCATTTCTGTTACTTCATTTTTCAGTAAATTCACTAACTGCCCTAACTCTTTTTTTTCTTCGCTAGAAAGCTCTTTCATATTGGCAGTAAGTTCCGTAACTACCCCTTTTTTACCCAAATATTTTGCTTTAATTTCTATTAATTCTTGTTGTTTTTCAACACTCACCAATTCTTTTTTTAATTCTTCTTTTATATTTCTGATTTTCTCATTTGTTTCCATTTTCTTCCTCCTCGTAAATATGAATGAATATAAGGAATAACCTTATTCTTATAACTTCCTCTAACTAATACATGCCTACCGCCTTTAACGGTAGTAAAATAAGCATTCTTACTACCAATATTCTCTTTCACATGCTGCATTACCGTATAAGGAACTACTTCATCAGCATCCCCTTGTAAAACTAAACACTCTTGTTGAATTTGAGTAACTGTATCTTTATATTTTGCGACTAACTTTCTAAACTCTAATAAAGTGGGTAATGGGGCTTTAAACGCTTTAAACAAGAGATGACGATATCCGGCATCTTTATTCAGTAATCCAAAATTAGAAAAATCTTTCCGATATTGATCCTTACTAAAATAATCATAAGCTGGAGCAAGTAAAACTATCTTTTTAATTTCTTTATATTTAGTCGCTAAATACCCAGCCAACAAACCACCCATACTATGACCAATCACATAAATTTTTTTATAGCCATTAGCCAGTAAGAATTCTATTTGCTCTTCTACTGCTTTAATCCAATCAGTATATTTCACTCTCGTCATAATATGTTTTTCATGAGCAGGCAGTGTCCAAGCGTAGACATCATAGCGCCAATCAGTTTCTAATTCATTCACTAAAAATTCATTATCTGATAATCCTGCTGTAAATCCATGAATAACTAAAACTGCTTTTTTAAACCACTTCATATTTTTCCTCCAAAAAAAACGGTCATTCATCCCTAAGGGCGAATGACCGCGGTACCACCTTAATTATAGTAAAACTATATCTCTTCTTCTTAACGCGAAGCAACGCTTAGCTTTTACTAAGGACTCCTAGGATGAATTCATAAGTATTTATTCCTTGTTTCCACCACCCACAAGGTCTCTAGTAATAAAGATCCTTATTACTACTTCCTAATCACTGTCAAACTCAATATGAGTAGATTATAACGCAATTTATAGAAAGTGTAAAGTTTTTTTAACGAGTTTTGCCTTCACTAACCGTCTGTTCATTCGCATCAATGTTATCAAGCATTTGATTCATCTCTACTATCTTTTGATTGATTTTATCTAAAAATTGTTGATGTTCATTAGCAATATATGCTTGTTCCGGTGCAACTACACCACGTTCTTGAGCTGCCTTTTCTTCCGCAGCACGAATTTTTTCTACTGCTTCCACCTCAGACATTCCCATATCGGTTAAAGTAGATATTGCCTCTTGTCGAGGTTCAACGGCTTGAGACTGATTCATTACTCCATAACCAATAGCTCCTGTCAAAATTAAAGAGGCAACCATGATTCGTAATTGTCTTTTTGCTTTCTTTTGTTGCTTTTGAACTTCTGTAGATTCTACAAATTCAACTATTCTACCATTTTTTTCTTCCATGTCAATTCCTCCTACTCAACTTCTTTTTCCGCACGCTTTTTAAAAAACTCTGCTAATTTTTTGAGTAACTCGTTATCTTTCACTATAGTTACTGAATTATCTTTCTCTTCAAAAATAGAAAAGGTATCTGTTAAATTCCCTTCTTGGTCTAATTTAGAAACATATAAATAACTAACATGATCATAATAGCCTTGATCCATTACCATATATTTACTACCATCATCTAAAGTCATAATTTTATCTACTTTATCTATCATAGTTTCACTCCTTTTTATTCTTTATTTCTAAACAGTCATTAGTTCTTCTTCTTTTTCTTTTGTCTTTTCTTCTACCAACTTATTATACTTGTTTACTAGTTCTTGAACATCATTCATTAACGCTTTCTGTTCATCTTCAGAAATTTCTTCTTTCTCAATATCTTCATTGGCATCATGACGAATATTACGAATCGCAATCTTTGCTTCTTCACCCATCGCTTTTACTTGTTTAACCAATTCTTTACGTCTTTCTTCGGTTAATGCTGGAATAATAATACGAATCGTCTCTCCATCATTATTTGGCGTATACCCTAAATTAGATTCAAAAATTGCCTTCTCAATTGCCCCCAAACAACTACGATCAAATGGTTTAATCAACAATTGTCTAGCTTCAGGCACTGAAATAGTAGCTAATTGTTTTAATGGCGTTGGCGTCCCATAGTACTCAACATGTACTCCGTCCAAACTGCTGGGATTAGCTCGTCCCGCTCTAACGGTCGTAAACCGCTTTTCTAAGTTTTCAATTGCTTTCTGAAATTTTTCTTCTGCTTCTAATATAACTAAATTATCCATATTTACTTTTCTCTCCTCAATCATTATTATAAGCTACATTTTAAAAATTGAAAATATGTTCTTCCAAAAAACACGAAAAAATACGAGAAATCTCTCGTATTTTGACAACTTATTCGGAAGACTATCCTTTAATTTGATTCATTACTTCTTCAGCAAAGTTTTCTTGTTTCTTTTCGATTCCTTCTCCTACTTCATAGCGAACCATTTTTAAAACAGTACCACCATTCACTTTAACGTACTTACCAACGCTTTCTTTATTCTCGGCTTTGATAAAGATTTGATCTTCTAAACAGATTTCTGAATAATACTTATTCACTTTACCAACTAAAATATTATCAATCTTATCAGCAGGTTTTCCTTCGTTAAGTAACTCTTCTCTCATGATTTGTTTTTCATGTTCTAATACATCAGCTGGTACTTCGCTAGCATTTAGATAAGTTGGATTCATAGCTGCAACATGCATAGCTACATCTTTAGCCACTTGACTATTTGCTCCTTCAAGTAATACTAAAGTACCAATTCTACCACCCATATGAGAGTAAGTACCAAATACTTGGCTATCACTCTTAGTAAGTTTTTCAAATCTTCTAAAACTGATCTTTTCGCCAATCTTAGCAATGATACTAGCAACCATTTCTTGAACAGTTTCACCATCTACAGATAAAGCTAATGCTTCGTCCATAGTCGTTACATCATGGGTTAAAATAATATTCGTTAATTTATCAACAAAGGCTTGAAATTCTGGATTTTTAGCCACGAAATCAGTTTCAGAATTAACTTCTAAAATAACTGCTTTATTTCCATCCACTGCGATACTTGTTGTACCCTCAGCAGCAATTCTAGATGATTTCTTTTCTGCTTTAGCAATTCCATTTTCTCTTAACCATTCGCTAGCTTTTTCCATATCGCCGTTTGATGCTTGTAAAGCTTTTTTACAATCCATCATTCCAGCACCAGTTTTTTCTCTTAATTCTTTTACATCGCTTGCGCTAAACATATAATATATCCTCCTCGTAAATTATTTTTCTAAAGCAGCAACTAATTCTGCTTTTTTCATTGAAGTGTATCCTTCGATACCTTTATCTTTAGCAATCTCTTTTAATTCAGCTACTGTCTTTTTACTATAATCTACTGTCTCTTCTTTAGCTACTTCTTCAACTACTGTTTCTTCTACTTGTTTTTCTTCTTTTACTGGAGTTTCTTCTTTATTATCCTTATTTTCTTTCTTTTCTTTTTTACTAGCTTTGTTTTTATCTTCTTCTGTTAAGTAATCGATCATTTCACAACCATTTACTTCAGCAATAGCATTAGCTAAAGCACCGATCATTACTTTAACACTTCTTACTGCATCATCATTACCAGGAATTGGATAATCTGTCATATCTGGATCACAATTTGTATCTACTACACCAAATACAGGAATACCTAAAATTCTAGCTTCTTTGATCGCAATTTCTTCCTTCTTAGGGTCAACGATAATTAAAGCATCTGGTAATTTCTTCATCTCACGAATACCACGTAAGTTCTTATTTAACTTCTCGTATTCTTTTTTAATTTGGATAACTTCTTTTTTAGGTAATACTTCGAAAATACCATCTTTTTCCATCTTTTCGATATCTTCTAAACGTTTTACGCGACTACGGATTGTCTTAAAGTTAGTTAATGTACCACCTAACCATCTTTCATTAACAAAGTACATATTTGTTCTTACTGCATTTTCTTCTGCTGCTTCTTGAGCTTGTTTCTTTGTACCAACAAATAATACTTTACCACCGTTTTCTACGATTTCTTTTAGTGCTTTATAAGCTTCTTCAATCTTCTTTACTGTCTTTTGTAAATCGATGATGTAAATATCATCTCTCGTCGTAAAGATATATTCTTTCATCTTTGGATTCCATCTTCTCTTTTGATGTCCAAAGTGAACTCCTGCCTCTAATAAATAATTCATTGAAACTACTGTCATAATTTTTCATCCTTTCGTTTTTCTTCTATTAATTTCTAAAATTTATCACCGTAACGGCACTAGATAAATCAATTCATTAATATGTTTATTTTTCTAAAGCAGCAACTAATTCTGCTTTTTTCATTGAAGTGTATCCTTCGATACCTTTTTCTTTAGCAATCTCTTTTAATTCAGCTACTGTCATCTTGCTGTAATCTTGTTTTTCTTCTTTAGCTGAAGTTGTTTCTTTCTTGTCTTTCTTTTCTGTCTTTTTCTCTTTTGCTTCTTCTTTAACGATAGTAACTTCTTCTTTTACCATCTCTTTTTTTGTGATTTTACCAGCTTTGCCATCTAAAGCAACTTGTACTAATTCAGCAAATGCTTTAGGATCATTAATAGCGATTTCTGCTAACATCTTTCTATTGATTTCTACACCAGCTTTAGTAAGTCCTTCGATAAATCTTGAATAGCTAATGTTGTTCATGCGACAAGCTGCATTAATACGAGTAATCCAAAGTTTTCTGAAATCTCTTTTCTTTTGTTTACGATCTCTAAATGCATATTGTCCTGAATGCATCAATTGTTCTTTTGCTGTCTTATATAATCTATGTTTGCTACCAAAATAACCTTTAGCTTGTTTTAATACTTTTTTATGACGAGCTTTTGTAACTGCTCCATTTTTTACTCTTGCCATACTTTTTCCTCCTTATTGTCTACTAGATTATGTTCTTTAATCTTTTCTTATCCCCAGTACTCAATTGAGCACTCTTTCTTACTTTTCTATTATATGCTGCTGATTTACTTCCTGTATTATGTCTACTACCTGGGTGTCCCATAGTAATTGTTCCACTTTTTCTAATATTAAGTACTTTCTTTGTTCCTTTATGTGTTTTTAATTTTCCCATACATGTCCTCCTATTTTTCTTTTTTCGGTGCCAATAACATCGTCATGCTTCTGCCATCTAATTTAGCAGGTTGATCGATAATCGAAACATCTTCAAGTTTAGCTGCAAATTTTTCGAGTACTTCTTTACCAAGATCTGTATGTGCTAGTTGTCTACCTTTAAAGCGAATAGATAATTTGATCTTGTCCCCTTTTTCTAAGTATTTTCTAACATTTCTAAGTTTAGTTTCAAAGTCTCCAACATCGATTACCGGTGATAATCTAAACTCTTTTAATTGTGCACTGTTGGCTTTTTGTCTCTTACTTGCTTCTTTTTCTTTTTTCTGTTTCTCATAACGATACTTATTATAATCCATCACCTTACAAACCGGTGGATTACTATTTGCATTCATCAAAACCAAATCAAGGCCAGCATAACTAGCTAATGTTAAAGCATCTTTTAAAGGTTTAACACCAACTTGTTCGCCATTTGGACCGATTACTAATACGTTCGACGCCTTAATTTGCTCATTGATGGGCAAACCGTTTTTGTTACTTGCGATATAAAACACCTCCAATAATTTAAAAAGGTAGATACGAAGTATCCACCCAAAAGCTACGAAAAAATTACAAGAATTGTACTTTTCTTCTCGGCCTTTTACCTACTTGCTTATTCGCTAGTCAGGTGGATTAAATAATCGCTTTCCTTTTTAATTCTCTACTATCTTACTAATTTTTAAGCATTTTGTCAATCAAAAATTGAAAAAAGTAATGAGTTTATCAAGAAATCTCATAAATTGAAGAAATAAATCTTCTTTAAACATCAATTCCATAGTAAGCATCGATTAAGATCTTCTTTAACTCACTAACTAAAGGCAACCTAGGATTAGAGGTTGTACACTGATCTTCAAAAGCATTATTTGCTAAAATGTCTAACTTATTCATATAAGTTTCTTCATCGATTCCATACTCTTGAAAAGATTTAGGAATACCTAGTTTCTCATTTAAATGATTAACCATATCGATTAAGACATCTACTCCTGATTCTTCATCTGAGATAGATAAGCCAATCTTTTTCGCAAAATTAGCGTATTTTTGATCCGCTATATAATACTCATACTTAGGAAAAGATACGAACTTTGTTGGCTTGCTAGCATTATAACGAATAACATAAGGAAGCAGAATCGCATTACACCTACCATGAGAGATATGAAATTCTCCACCTAATTTATGTGCTAGAGAATGATTGATTCCCAAAAAGGCATTAGTGAAAGCCATACCAGCTATACAACTAGCGTTATGAACTTTCTCTCTAGCTTCTTTATCGCTACCATCTTCATAAGAACGAATTAAATATTGATAAATCAATTCACCAGCTTTTTCAGCAAGTCCATCTGTATAATCACTAGCCATATTCGAAACATAAGCTTCAATCGCATGAGTTAATACATCCATTCCAGTATCAGCCGTTAATACTTTCGGTAAAGTTAAAACAAAATCAGGATCAATAATGGCAACATCAGGAGTAAGTTCATAATCCGCAAATGGATATTTTACATTATTGTTTTTATCGGTAATAACAGCAAAAGAAGTAACTTCACTACCCGTTCCAGAAGTAGTAGGAATCGCTACAAATTTCGCTTTTAATCCCAATTTTGGATACTTATAAGTTCGTTTTCGAATATCCAAAAACTTTAACTTCAACCCTTCTTTATCGACATCTGGATGTTCATAAAATAGCCACATTCCCTTAGCCGCATCAATAACACTTCCTCCGCCAAGCGCAATAATCACATCCGGAGTAAAGTGTCCCATCGCTTCTACCCCGCGATCGATTGTATCAAACGATGGATCAGGTTCTACATCACTAAAAATCTCAAAATGAATATGTTCAGCATGTTTTTCCAACTGATAAATGACCTTATCAACATATCCCAATTTCAACATCGATTGATCAGTGACAATAAAAGCATTCGTTATGCCAGGCATCTTGGATAAGTATTTAATTGATCCTGCTTCAAAATAAATCTTAGGAGGTACTTTAAACCACTGCATATTCACTTGACGTTTAGCAACCCTTTTCAAGTTAATTAAGTTGACACTAGAAACATTATCAGTAGTACTATTTCCACCAAAAGTTCCACACCCCAAAGTTAACGATGGCATATTTGTATTATAAATATCACCAATCGCCCCATGCGTTGATGGAGAATTAACAATAATTCTTCCCACTTTCACAACTGCTGAAAAATGGTCAATGGCCTCCTGATTCTCTGTATGAATAACCGCTGAATGACCTAAACCACCAAACTCGATTAACTTTTCGCTCAAAAAGATACCCTCATCCTCATCCGAAACCGTATAATAGGTTAATATCGGACTAAGCTTTTCTTTCGAAAAAGGAAACTCTTTACCTATACCGTGTTCTCTAACTACAATTATTTTAGTATCTAAGGGAATTAAAAACCCGGCTTTCTCTGCGATATCACAAGGATCTTTACCGACAACTTCTGAATTTAAATCATATTCATCTCCAATAAGGGTAAACATATAATGACTAAGTAACTCTTTCTCTTCATCATTAACAAAATAACATCCAGCTTCTGTCATTAACTCTTCAAACTCTTGATGAATCTCTTCGTCAACAATCACGGCTTGTTCACTAGCACAGATCATGCCATTATCAAAGGATTTTGACATCACTAAATCATTGACACTCGTTCTTAACTTAGCATCTTTATGAATATAACAAGGAACATTACCAGGTCCTACACCTAAAGCAGGCTTCCCGCAAGAATAAGCACTCTTCACCATGCCTTTCCCACCAGTCGCAAGAATCAGATCTACATCAGGATGATTCATAAGCATTTTCGTTGCTTCGATAGAAGGTTTATCAATCCATAAAATACAATCCTTAGGCGCACCTGCTTTAACCGCTGCTTCTAATAAAATTTTAGCAGTTGCGACACTACACTCTTGGGCCGAAGGATGAAATCCAAAAATAATCACATTTCTAGTCTTAGCTGCAATCAAAGACTTAAAACAGGTAGTTGAAGTAGGGTTAGTAACTGGCGTAATCCCCGCAATAATTCCAATTGGTTCGGCAATTTCAGCATAACCTTCTTCTTCATTATCTTGAATAATTCCCACTGTTTTACTGTCTTTTATACTGTGATAGATATATTCTGAAGCAAAAATATTCTTCGTCATTTTATCTTCATAAATACCACGTTTCGTTTCATCAACAGCTAACTTGGCAAGTATCATATGATTTTCAAGGACAGCCATTGCCATTTGTTTAACAATTCTATCCACATCTTCCTGTGTCAACTTACTGTATTCTTGACGAGCAACTTTTGCCCTTTTCACTAATTCTTCAATCATAATCTGTATTTCATTTTCCATAGCTCAAACCCCTATTCTAAAAACATTATAACATACTTTTTGCCCATACAAAATTTTTTCACTACGAATATATAATTAGTTGGCAACAGCCACCAAAAAAAGAACCCAATAAACTGAGTTCCCTTTCTCGATTTATATATATACTTAATAATTATTTCATTGTTTTAACAGCTTCTGTTTCTTCAGGCATAACTACCTCTTCTTCGCCAAGATTAGAAATATAATCTTCTAAGCCATCATAAATAACTGCATCGCCACCCATAGTTTGTTCTTCATAAATTTGTTGAGCAGTTTCTTCTATTACCGCATCAATTGCTTGATCAACGGTACTGCTTGCTGAAGTTTCAGGCGTTGATTGTGCAGTATCATTAGAAGGAGCTTCTGCAGGTGCTTCAGGAGCAGGTTGTGTACCCATACTTTCCTGTATAGCATCATCAATCTGGGTTTCCCCACCATATGTTCCATCTGGTTTTTGTGTCATGCCGTCTGTAGTGTCATCTGGTACTACAGGTGAAAAATCACCTGGATCATTCGTAATTCCCTCGTTAGAATCAGTGTTTCCACTACTACTATTATCATTACCGCTGTTATTTCCACCATTCAAATCTTCAGGAGGAGGAGGAATTATTCCAGAATCAGATCCTCCACCAGGTATCGTATTACCTTTATTTGGATCCTCACTGTTACCTGCATTAATAATGTCATCAATTGTCTGACCATTTGAGTCGCCTTTATCAGTACCGATATTATCCACATCAATATCTTGATCTTTTAGATCGTCTAATGTGTCATCCTTAATTTCTCCACCAGTAGTTGGCTCATTCTTAATTGCCTCTTTTTGTTGTTTATAAGATAATCCATCTGCTTTACCAGCTTCATAAGACGAACGGGTTCTTGCATCAGATGAATAAGCCCAACTACTATCAAATGATTTAGAAGTAGACTTAACATTCTCACCGGCAAAATAATTAAAAGTAGCATTATAAATATTTTGATATTCAACTTCTTCTAATTCATTTTGCTGCTCATGTTTCTGTTTTACTTCTTCAGTATCTCTTTCTGCTCCGACAGCGGCAGCAGCTTTTTCTTCGGCTTCAATTCTCATTTGTTCAGATATCTCTGGAGAAACACCCATTGATTGTAATGCAGCTTCTGCTTCTTGTGGATTTGTGGTTTCTACTTTTTGTCCACCAGTCGAACTTGAACTACTTCCACTGCTTGATGAATAACCTTTAGAACTTCCTTTAACAGTAGCCTGATTTAAGAACATTTCCTCGATTACTTCATCGAAAGTATCGGCATAAGATGGATATTTATTCAAATCTTTTAATTTTTGATCAAGCATTGCTTCAATCAAATCACGATCATATGTATACTCTGTAAGTTCATCAATAGAATTATAACCTTTTCCATCGTTAAGATTATTTTCCATTTGATTAATGATCTGATTAATTTCTTCTTCTGAATACTTGTTGTCTGCTTGTAAAGTTAATTTCATCGTTTGAATAGCCGTATCTACAGCAGCATTAGTTTCAGTTAATTCTAAACGATAACTATCGCCATCCCTTAATTTCTTTTCTTGTTCGCCACAAGATATATCTGCGATACTTCTTTGCACACCATCCGTTTTAACATAATACTTACTGCTACTATATCCAAGTTCTCCAAGATAAGAGTCTTGATCGAAGTTCTCCCAACCAGTTACAAATTGACACATCATTTGTTCACCAAATAATGAAGTTGTTACATTAATTGGCTCACTAGAACCGATTTTATAAATTGCTTCTGTATCATGATAACGATTAAGTTGAGAAATAATCGTATCAGCTGGTAAAATCGTTCTTAATAAGTAAGAAGTAGATGCAGCTTCTGCTTTAGTCTCTTTTCCTTCGACATCACTGTTAAAGTAATCGTAGAACATTTGCTTTTCTACTTGCATTAATGATTCTTTTTCATCTTCATTAGTAGCGTTCATGACTTGTTGATGATGTTGTTCAAATGCTTGAATAACTTCTTTATCATGAGCATCATTAAATAAGGAATCGATACCAGTTGGCGTTCCGCTAATTGTATAATAAGTAATCAACTTTTCAATTGCATGATTACTTTCTTCCATGATTTCGTCGGCATTGATATTCATACCATTACAGATAGTAATGATTTCTTCATCGGTATACTCATTAAATCTAAGCATCAAGCTTGCGCCTTCTTTGGCAGTTAAACCAAAAGTAGAACTTTGACCAGCATTGTTTGTTCTAGACATCCATGAAGCAGAATTATTAAAGTTCGTTAACCAATCACCGAGAGTTGTATAAAATTGTTTTTGAGTACTGTTAACAGCATTCTCCACATAATAATCCCATGTTTGTCCTTCCATATCTGGTTTCGTAAGTGTATTTTCATCTTCTGTTGTAGTCTGAAGCTGATTGCCATTAGCTAATGCATTATGTAAGGCAAAGCCACCTGCCGCAAGAGCACCTGCAGTTGCTACTGTTCCTGCGGCTATAGCTGCTTTTTTACCAAGAGATAGAGGCTTCTTTGTGTTTCCTTCTTCGTAACCCTCTTCATAATCTTGATAATTTGATTCAAGGTTCCTTATCAACTTTTGTTCTTCTTTATTTTTAGATCCTAAACGCAGTTGTTTAAAATATCTAGAATCTTGCCAATTGACCCCTGTTTGATCGCACCAATTAGTAATGAAACTGTTAAAGTCTTCAGTTTCCTGTGTTCTAACATCGATATCAGAATCAGCTATAAAATAATCTACACTACCGTCTTTAAGGAAAACGAACATTTCGTTTAAACAATTGTCTTCTGTAGTACCTGGCACCAAATTTTTATCGTTAGTAACGGCATACACTCTTTGAACTTGTGATCTATAAACCTCATTATCTATATCACTAAAACGTTTAATCTCCATAATGTTTCACCCCTTAATTTTTCTCACGATACTCACCAGTATAAACATAACCCTGTCCTAGCAAGCTAGTATCGTTGTAATGACTCCATACATAATTGTAAGAAGCCTGTCTTACATCAGTACAAGTTTTCTCACGATAGAAATGTATATCACCATATAAAGGTTTTTCAGGCTCTTTTAGTATTGTCTTTGTTTCTGTAATTGTTCTGGTAATATAAGTTGGTATTGATCTAGTTTCTACTTTAGTACAAGTAGCGCTAATTGTTGGCTCACCACTTTGAACAGTACCGCCTCTTACTTGTTGTCTATAAATCACATATGGGTGATTTGTACAATCGCTACCACAGACATCAAAGTCAATGCCTTGGAAAATCCAACGAGAAGTAGCAGTATCAGCAGGTGGATTATAACCACGATAGTAATTATCGGTATAAGTCCAATCACCAGTAATTTGATATAAAGTTCCACCACTTACCACATAATTGTATTCGACGCACACTTTGTAATCATGGGTACCAACTTGATACTGTTCATCATGTGTAACTATTACCTTTTGATATACTGGGCTAATTGTTCCAACTTGAACACGTTTAATACCTAAATCTTCTACTACTTTATAAATCGTATTTTCTGTTTTTAAAGTTTCTCCATTTTTCAACATTTGTGTTGACCAACTTGACCAATTAGCACAATAAGCTGGTGTATATTTCTTATAACGATACTCCCATTCCTTATCTGGTTCATCGGTTGGTGGAGGTGTTGGCGTCGTAGTAGGTGTTGTCGTTGGAGTTGGTGATGTTGTACATTCTTTTACCCAAGTTTCTTGATCTACTTCATTACCATCCTTACCATAATATTTACCATCCTTTACTTCACAAGCCTTCGGTTCATCTGGAGGTGTCGTAGTCGGAGTTGATGTTGGACACGTTGGACAAGGTGTACAAGTAGGACAATCAGTAGGTGTTGGAATTGTCGTTGGTGTTGTTGTTGGTGTTGTTGTAGGTGTCGATGTTGGAGTAGCCGTAGGTTTAATAATATCACCCGGTTTAACAGGTTCATTTTCTTCCTTCTCACACACATATGACGTACAGTAAGCATAACATCCAATGTGAACTAAGATATAATCTTCTTCTTCTCCACATTTCAAGTTAACTTTCAATAAGTACTCAGTTTCTTGTTTTTCAATTGTTACATAAGACTCTGTAACATCACAAGAATTACCATCTTTATCCACAAATGGAACCAATAATTTTAAATCTAACATTTGTTGTAAAGTAAGTGTTTTGGTATCCCCTACTTCTTGTGGTAATCTCTCTTCCGTGTAATAGAGAATAGCTGCATCTTTCATTTCTTGAATATTCGCATTAAAAATCTGACTCTTTAATGGATTCAAAGCTTCGATATAGCTATCCATATTTGGCCAAGGCACTAGCCAGATCAATAATAATACAAAGATGATAACTAAAATTAATTTCATTAAGAACTCTTTTAACAAGTTCCCTTTTCTTTCTTCCGTATACATATAAATCTCCCCCTCTTTGGTTTTATGCGTCGTATTATAACACAAACCTAAAGAAATGTCAAATATTTTGCTTGATAGAAACGATCGTACTACCAATATTAAAAAAGTCTAAATAGAAGTTTTCTACTAATTTATTTTTCCGTAGCTCTTCATGTACTGTTTTTTTTAATACTCCTGTCCCTATTCCATGGATAATCACTACTCTTTCTGTTTTCATTTTATAATGATCACGAATAAACTCATTGACTAATATTCTAGTAATTTCTCGGTCCATCCCGTGTAAATCTAAAGATGGTAAATGATTATATAACAAGTTCTTCGCCTATCTCTAGTACTTTATCCAAGTCTGGCATTGAATTCTTACCGCCTAAACATTTAACAGATAAAGCTCCTGCGATATTGGCTAGACGAATACTATTATATAGATCGTAACCATTTCCAATAAAATAAGTGAATGCCCCATGATAAATATCACCAGCAGCAGTAGAATCTACTGGCTTTTCGATTTTTAAAGATGGAATAAGTTCATATTTACCATTAATCTCCGCAAATGAACCATCTTTTCCAAGAGTAATAATCAAAGTATTTTGATAATCTTCTTTAATCTTTTTGTACACTCTAATGAGAGAGGTCTCATCATCAACATCGATTTTCTCCTTTGTATATTCTTCAGCAAAATCCTTTGAACAAACCAAATACTTCACATACTTGCAAAGTTCTACAATATTAGGTTTTAAGTTACCCGCATCAATTACACTTATACTATCTGGATTTTCCAACAATACTTTCTTAGAGGCTTCTAACTCTTCCCCATCAACTAAGATAACGTCTGGTTTGACACCATATTCTAAATTCGTGACTCCTGTTGTCTTATCACGGCTAACGATAATCGTTCGACTACCATTACCAGAATTAGCCAAAATGTAACTTGTTGTTGTTCGAAAAGCATCAGTTGTTTCTAAATAATCGATATTCGTTTTAATTTTTCTAAACTCTTCTTTAATTCTTTCCCCATATAAATCATTTCCAACGGCACCAACAAAATAAGTTTTCATTCCCCACTTGGATAACAGATAAGCCGCATTGGCAGCAGCTCCACCACCACACTCTACACCATGAGCAATTCTGACCTTCGTATTTTCTATTGGATACGACTCAACAGGCAAAGTAATGTCATAGGCAGCATGTCCTATGCACATATATATTTGCATATATTGATCACCTAATAGTATTATAACAAAAAAAGAATTATCTTGAA
Organism: uncultured Bacilli bacterium; assembly: GCA_944350365.1. Classification (GTDB taxonomy): domain Bacteria; phylum Bacillota_I; class Bacilli_A; order RF39; family UBA660; genus Alloscybalousia. Next base: position 15,290 of record CALVOU010000013.1, on the reverse strand, counting down.
AGATAATTCTTGAAATTTTATCCGTTTTTACATCTAGAAATACCAGCTAGATAGCCAACGTATTGTCTCGATATATTTTTCAGAAGTAATCATACCAGAGATTACTGGATAAAAATAGGTAAATAGTAGAATAACTACTCCAACATAAAATAAGTATACACTATTATTTCTAATTTTCTCAGTAATAAATTTAATTAATGCAACAATTGCTAGCATAATAAATGGTAATGTTGGGAAATAGTGATACATAAACATAATTCTACCGATAAAAACATATGGTAACCAAGTAGCTAAAATAAATACTAAGATAAACCAATCTTCTCGTTTTCTTCTAAGAAGTGCCATGATAAGAACAAAGATACTAGCGATAATTCCAAACCACCAAATAGCTGGATTACCAATACCAACAATTGTTCCCTTCATACCGCCACCGAAGTAACCAACATAATACCAAACAGGTTTAATCATAGCTGGCCAAGTATACCATTCCGAAGTAAATGGATGTGTTGCTTCTAGTGTAGAGTGATAAGTATACATATCTTGAGTCTGTTTGATCAATCCACTTATTCCTTCTACCTTACCTGGATAGACAATTGGGAATAAAAGATAAGATAATACGTAAATCAAAAGTGGTATACCAACAAAGAAGACGAAACAAGATAAGATAATTTTTCCTAAATCTTTATCCTTTTCTTTACCTTTACCAACATTACGATAAATGATATTCGCAAAGAACACAATCGCAAGAGCAAGTCCCACATAGAATCCCGTCCACTTAGTCGCTATCGCACAACCGATAAATAGTCCAGATAAGAAAAGATTAATTAACTTCGTCTTCAACTTAGCATTATTTTCTAGGACAATATACTTATACATGAACAATGCCGATAACATAATGAACAGTACTAAGAAACTATCCACAGTTCCCATTCTTGTCTGCGCAAAATGGAAACAATCAAACATCATAAGAATTCCAGCTAAAATAGCCCATTTACGATTCTTAAAGATATTTTTCGCTAATGCATAGATAACAGGAATCATCAAAATACCTGCAATATTTCCCATCAAACGATAAGCAAATGTCGACATACCAAATAATAATACTGGAATTGCCATAATTAACTTACCAAGTGGTGGATGCACCCATTCAACAGTCGGAATACCATGAATGTATTCATAAGCACTTCTCGCAAAATAAATTTCATCGAAATAAGTACTATTTAGATAACTGATCGTAGCTGGTACTGTATCTTTTTCATCGATCAATAACTTAGCTGTCTCCGATTCAGCCGTTAATTCTATTTTGTTACCATAATTATCATATAGTTGAATTTCTCCAATGTAACTGCCTTCGTTTTTAGAAATAATTTTCAAATATTGAAAATTCTTATCGATTTGAAAATCATCCCAAGCAAAAACTGAATTTTGTGTTACTGTTGTTGCCTGCTCATAATTATTTCCATCCGAAGAGATAAAAATATCATACGAACCGATTTCAGGTCCTGCATACATTCTAATATGCGAAACTTCTTTAGCTTCAGCTAGAGTAAAACTAGCTTCTTCGCCACTGTATTGGAACTCTAAAAAGGTCTGTGGATTGGTAAAACTACCAAGATTAATGAAAGATATAATGGAATAAACCACTACCATAACCCCGATAATTATCCAATCGATTTTACCTAATTTTCTAGAGTTATCTCTAAGTAAACTTTTTATCGTTTTAAACTTAGATTTTGCACTTTTTTTCATTTTAAGCCTCCCCTACTTACTCTATAATCATATCAAAGTTTTCTATTTTTTTAAAGATGATTTTATGTATTTTTCATTAAACTTTACTAATACAGAAAAGGACACTAGGATTTTTTCTAGCACCCTTTTTATTATCAATAGAAAACTACTTGTATTTTTCCATGAAAGTGAGTTCCCAATACTTCATTGCCACTATCTTCTTTTAACCATATTCGTAAAGAAAAATTCTTATTTTCATCTGCATTTATACTTCCTTGCGCAATAACTTGATTTCCACTAGAAGATAACAAGCCAATTTCTCCACCATCCAGCTGATATTTAATATTATTCATATCTAGAATCTTAGTACAGCCACAGTTATCGATCGCTTCTTGATCTTCTTTTAATATTATCTGATAATTGGCATCAATATCACCAGTATTCGTAACACTAAAAGTATAGGGATTAGTAGCTATCCCCTCACTATCACTGAGCGGATAACTACTGGCCAAATTCAATTTACCGCCATCTTCCGTTAATGTAAAAGAAAAATCTCCTGTCGAAAAATATTGAGTAGTGGACTGAGCCGAAGCACTAAAATGGGCATAACTAATTCCAATAATAAGTAAAGAAAGAAGAACCGCTAAGCTCAAGATGAAAATCTTCTTCATTTTCATAATAACGATCCCTTCTTTCTATTTTTCTAAACTAATGCCAATCTGAGCACTAAAATTCAATCCTTGATCCTCGTTTTGTACTTCCTCAATTTCCTCTAACCAAATTTTTAAAACATAATACTGTCTTTCGCCAGCTTCAATAGTAATGTTTTCTAAAATCGGCAATGTTGAATCCACAACAGCAAAATCACCTGAAGCAAGTTTTTTTTGCTCAGAATAATTCTGACTAGCACCGTATAGAATCCACTTTAAGTTTACGACTTCAACATTCTTTCCAGCCTGTTGTAGATTAACATTGGAAAAAGACATTGTATATTTTTGACTACTCTTACCGTTATTTTCTAATAAGAATGTATGTCTAGGAGCATCATTTTCATATCCAGGCATCATATTTTCTACATTGATATCCTGACCGGTCAAATAAAATACACTAACCTCCTCAGTAGTAATCACGTCTTGATCACCGTTACCAGTAATTGTTTTTGAAAAAAAGTAATAAGAAATACCAACAGTAAATCCTATTAAAAGCAAAAGAAAGATGATAATAAAAATAATCTTCCTAGCCCTCTTCTGTTCTTTTTTTTCTACTGTCTGTTCTCGATTATCTTCCATATAATCAATCCATTTCAGCACTGATCTTAGTACTAAACGACAAACCCTGATCTTCGTTTTGAGGACTTCCTATTTCATTTAACCAAATTTTTAAAACAAAATATTTCGTTTCCTTGGAGTTAAAAGAGACACCATCTATGATGGTCTTAGGGGATGAAGTATCAGAGAATTCGCCACCAGCTATTGATGAACCTGATTCTGCATAAGATTCATTCGCATTATATAGAGCCCACTTTAAGTTACCAGATTGAGTAGGAATACCACCTTTAGTTAAAGATAGTTCCGTAAACGATAAGCTTAATTCAGAGGTAGATGAACTATTATTGGTAATGCTAAAATGATGCTCTGTAGCCTCCGCTTCAGCAGTTGGAATAATATTAGACGCATTAATATCTTGTCCCGTATTATAAGTTGCTGTTAACGTTCCAGTCGTTATCGTCTGTGGATTAGAGGTAGCTATAGCTGTAAAGTATGCATAAGTCCCTCCGATACATACAGCAATCAACCCTAAAATAGCAAGTGCAATAATAATCACATTTTTATTTCTATTATTTTTTTCTTCCACTTTCATTTCTATCCTTTCTGCATATCAACTTGAACTTTCGTAGAGAAAGACATACCTTGATCCTCGTTCTGAGGAGCATCGATCTCATCAAGCCAAATTTTCAAAATATAATATTTCGTTGTACCACCATCAATGCTAATACTATCCTTTAATAATGTTGTGGGATTTACTGTTGCAAAATCACCAGTTGCAATTGCAACGCCTTGTTCTACATAAGACTCGTTAGCTTCATATAAAGCCCACTTTAAATTAGCACTCGTGGTATCTGCTTCTTCTTTCTTTAAAGTAGTTTCTACTAAAGATAACTTCAATGTAGCAGGATTATTTCCTGTATTTTGTACACTAAACTTATGAAGTTGAGCACCAGTTTCTTCTGTAGGAATAATATTGGTTGCACTAATATCTTGTCCTGAAATATACTTAGTTGTTAATGTACCAGTTGTGATGGTTTGTTCATTCGAAGTAGCTACCGCTGTAAAATATGCAAAACTTCCACCAACACATATGACAACTAAAGCAATAATTCCAACTACTGTTAATACAATTGTACTTGAATTTGTTTGTTTCTTTTCTTCCATAATTTTCTTCCCTTCTTTTCATATGATTTGAGAAATTACTCCTCAACCTACCACCATATTATATATTCATTATAAGATGAAGGGTATGAAATGTCAATTAGGTTTTTTAAGAGAATTGTTTAAAAGTGTTTTTTAAGAGAATTGTTTAAAAGAATCTAAATAAATTACAAAATTTTCTATTTTCTATTTTATTCTTCTATACTAAGCAAATTTCTAGTGTATAAAAAATGACTCAGGGCTTCTAAAGTTTCCTGAATACCACTCGATATAAAACATAAATGATTTTATGAGATAGGTTGATACATTTTTATACTTTTTATATATTTTCACAAGATTATGAAAGACATCATAATCATCCTTCGTTTTGATTAGTTCGCCTTTATGAGTGCTTGTACTACAGTCAAACTAGGGTAACAAACCTTTATCGATACAAATTTGACTATTATAACCTATATTTCCTGCATATGAATTATATTATACCTCTCTTAATAACTGATTATACAGGCTTAATTGTTTTAAATATCACATTTTTACCTTTTTTCTGTTGAAAAAATCTTATTTTTTGACACAAAAAGACCAAGATGATTATATCTTAGTCTTTTTATATAAGATCATTTATAGCTGGTTCCTTTAACCTCGTATTATTACATTCAGCTATTTTGAAAATATCGTATTGTAATAATTATACAGGTTAAAAAAATTTCGTAATCGCCTTCTATTAGTTTAGCTTTTCCTGTACCACCGCTTGTGCTGCAGCAAGTCTAGCTAAAGGTACACGATATGGACTACAAGAAACATAAGTTAAGCCTAATCGATGACAGAATTCTACGCTAGCAGGATCTCCACCATGTTCACCACAGATACCAAGTTTGATATCAGGACGAGTAACTTTACCTTTTTCTACAGCAATCTTCATCAATGCTCCAACGCCTTCTTGATCGACATGAGCAAATGGATCACTTTCAAAAATACCTTTCTTATAATAGTCTTCTAAGAATTTACCAGCATCGTCTCGACTAAATCCGTAAGTCATTTGTGTTAAATCATTTGTACCAAAAGAGAAGAATTCAGCTTCTTCAGCAATCTTATCTGCAGTAATCGCTGCTCTTGGAATTTCAATCATTGTTCCGACATGATAATCGAGTTCAACACCCGCCTCTTTAATGATACGATCAGCAGTAGAAGTAACGATATTTTTTACGAAAGTTAATTCTTTAACATCGCCAACTAACGGAATCATAATTTCAGGGCTCACTTGAATACCATCTTTGTTTACTTTAATTGCCGCTTCAATTACCGCACGAGTTTGCATCTCTGCAATTTCTGGATAAGTAACAGCCAAACGACAACCACGATGTCCCATCATTGGATTAAATTCTTTTAATGACTCTACTCTAGCCTTTAACGCTTCAAAAGTCATACCTAAACTTTCCGCAAGTGGTTTAATCTCCTCGTCAGTGTGAGGTAAAAATTCATGTAGTGGTGGATCAAGGAAACGAATTGTTACACCATACCCTTCCATCACTCTAAATAATTGTTCAAAGTCATCTCGTTGATAAGGAAGTATTTTTTCGAGTGCTTCTTCTCGTTTTTCTTTTGTATCCGCAGTAATCATACGACGGAAGTTAAAAATTCTATCTGCTTCAAAGAACATATGTTCCGTACGGCAAAGGCCAATTCCTTCCGCACCAAATTTACGAGCAACACTAGCATCCTTTGGATTATCGGCATTGGTTCTTACTTTAAGGGTACGAACACTATCTGCCCATCCCATAAAGGTTTCAAAATCTCCAACAATTTCTGGATCTACTGTCTTAATTCTTTCACCGTACACATTTCCCGTTGAACCATCCAAGCTCATCCAATCGCCTTCTGTAAAGACTTTACCATCTTTAGTCGTTACGGTTTTCTTTTCTTCATCGATACGAAGTTCACCACAACCGGATACACAGCAAGTACCCATACCACGTGCGACTACAGCAGCATGAGAGGTCATTCCACCACGAATCGTCAAAATACCATGAGCAAGATTCATTCCTTCGATATCTTCTGGGGAGGTTTCAAGACGAACTAACAACATATCTTTTTCGCCTGCTTCATGAGCTTTAATTACATCTTCAGCAGTAAAATAAATTTTTCCAGTTGCGGCACCAGGTGATGCAGCCAATCCTTTAGCGATTACTTCAGCAGCTTTTAAACTATCTGCATCGAAATTTGGATGTAAAAGTTGATCAAGTTGTTTAGGTTCTACTTTAAGTAATGCTTCTTCTTTCGTTAACATTCCTTCGTTCACTAAATCAACCGCAATCTTTAAAGCAGCAGCAGCAGTTCTTTTTCCATTTCTCGTCTGCAACATGAAAAGTTTACCATCTTCAATCGTAAATTCCATATCCTGCATATCACGATAATGCTCTTCCAAAATATGGCAAATACGAACAAACTCTTCATAACATTCTGGCATCGTTTCTTTCAAAGTATCAATGGATTGTGGCGTACGAATACCAGCTACAACGTCTTCCCCTTGAGCATTCATTAAATACTCACCAAACAACTTTTTCTCACCAGTTGCTGGGTTTCTAGTGAATGCTACACCTGTACCAGACGTATCTCCACGATTTCCGTAAACCATCTCTTGAACATTAACTGCTGTTCCCCACGAAGATGGAATATCATTCAATCTACGGTAAGTGATAGCACGATCATTATTCCAGCTTCTAAATACCGCTTTGATTGCCTCTAATAATTGAACCCGAGGTTCTTGTGGAAATTCTACTCCTGCATGCTTTTTATATTCCTTCTTGTAAATATCAACAACTTCCATCAAATCTTCTGCAGTAAGTTCAGTATCGAATTCGACATTTTTCTCTTCTTTAATCCTGTCAAAAAGACGCTCAAATGAACTCTTTGGAAAGCCCATAACCACATCAGCAAACATTTGAATAAATCTACGATAAGAATCATAAACAAATCGCGGATTGTTTGTTGTCTTGGCAAATCCCTTCGCAACTTTATCATTTAAACCAAGATTTAGCACGGTATCCATCATACCAGGCATACTAGCACGAGCACCACTTCTTACCGATACCAGTAACGGATTTTTACTATCTCCTAACTTTTTACCTGTTAACTTTTGAAGCTCCTCTACCTTCTCGTCGATTTCTTTAACAATTTCGTCGGCAATTGTTTTCCCATCGTCGTAATATCTAGTACAAGCTTCCGTCGTTACAGTAAAACCACGTGGTACTGGTAACCCAATACTAGTCATCTCAGCAAGGTTAGCACCTTTTCCACCGAGTAAGTTACGCATATCTTTGTTTCCTTCACTAAACAAATAAACGTATTTCATTCTATCATTCCTTTCTTATCAACCGACAATTATAGTATAACAGAAAAAAGAAAAAGAAAACAATAACTATTTATACGTTTTCTTCGTTTAGACTGTTAAGTTTTCAAAATATAAGTGCTTCAAATATGTCTAATAATAATACGGATAAATAATCATAAACATATTTATTACTAATCACAAATAAGAATATAGAACTTATTTTTCTCTTCTCAGATTAATTATCCTCATAATTACTACCTATCAGTTAAAGCTTTTTCTTTACAACAAAGATTTCACTTTTACTTTCTCGGCCATTTTATAACGAACAACAGGATCTTTTTCTTTGGCTATCGTATTACTTGTTAAACACTCAAAATATAGATCACTTAAATAAGTGGTAAAACATGCCTGAGCTTAAATTTTTATCCATTTCAGTAAAAGAATCTTCTGTGATCAAAACACCATTTTTTTTGCTTCCTATTCTATTTTTATCATTATAACAAAGTGGCCAAACGCTATACCAAAGACTATTTTTGATAATAGGCGGATTCTCACTATTGATGTTTGTACTTTTACTCTGAAGTGTGCTATTTACTATGTTTAAATGATCTGCATTTAATGTAATTTCACTCATCTTACCAGTTGTTTTTACATTATGCATAGAAAATTGATTGGCAGAAACAATCCAGCATCCATGAGTTGCAGTAACCTCTTCAAACAACACGGAATCAGCATCCCTAAGTCTTACTAAGCCTAAACTGCTCAAATCACCTGTAATATGAACTCTATCCTTGTTACTATTATGTAATTCAAGTTCAAGCGGTCTGTTCAAATAATTACTTAAATAAAGATTGGTTGCCTCTTTACTATCTTGATTATCAATTTCCACTTTATAGAGAAGATTTTCTCCATCAAAAACTCGTAACTTTAGTTTTTGAAAAACATTTAATCTCAATTTCTCAGGAATCTGATTCAACTGTATATCAATATAAATCGTATTCGCAGTAATGCCAAAACTAATATTCTTTTTAATTTCAGGTAGTTCAGCTAGCTTTTCCCATTCACAAAAATATAAATAATCGATTTCTCGCTTCCTTACATATCCATTACGACGAAAAATAGTATACTTTTTTAAAGGATAAACAAAACTAGATGGATCAATTATTCCATGCTTACCATTCTTTTTCTGATAATAAATCGTATTTTTTTATTCGTCGGATACTCTTTTTTTATTGCTTTTTCTGATAACATTCTTATTCCTCCTTAATCATCAAGATTTTTATTCACATTTTCCATTATTTTTTCTCGCCCTAGGATGAGCATGTAAATAGACTTCTTTCAATCGATCCGTCGTAACATGAGTATAAATCGAAGTGGCACTTAAACTTTCGTGACCTAATAACTGTTGAACGGATAATAAATCACAACCTTCATTTAACAAGTGAGTCGCAAAACTATGACGAATCATATGGGGAGAAATATGCTTATTTAAAGATGTCTTTTGGATAATACGTTCTAAGATATCTTCTACTCCACGAGTAGTTAATTGCCCACCACGTTGATTGAGAAACAAATAAGGTAATTGCTTTTGGTTTAATACTGTTCTACCATCCCCTAGATATTTTTTCAAACGATTGAAAGTCACTTGATTAAAATAGACTATTCTTTCTTTGTTCCCTTTTCCTAAAATATGAATCGTTCTATCTGTAAGATGAATATCATCTAGTTCAATACCGACCAATTCACTAACTCGTATTCCCGTTGCATAAAGCATTTCTAAAATAACCGCATCTCTTTGTCCAAGAGGAGTAGACTGATCAGGAATACAAAACAATTCTTCTAATTCATTATAAGCAAAGAATTTAGGAAGTTTTTTTTCTTTCTTAGGAAGTTTCAAGAGAGAAAAAGAACTATTTTGAACTAGATTCTGATTACTTAAATACTGATAAAATCTGCGAATAGCGCTAATTTTTCTAGAAACACTACTCGCCTGATTCTTCTTATCCTCATATAAATAAAAAAGATAAGATTGCGCTTCAGAATAAGTAATCATGGAATAAAAAATCTTCCTCTCACAACAAAAAGATAAAAAATCTTCGATATCTTTCCGGTAATTATTCCTAGTATAAACTGAATAATTTTTCTGTACTTCCAAGTAAGTAAGAAAATCCATTAATTCCTTACTATCACTTAACCGTTCTTTCACTACTTGATCATACCCTTTTCTAATTCTTCATCTGTTAAATATTCTTCTTTCTCTTCTCCTAAAGCATTAATAAATACTTGAGCTCCATCATATACTTGAACATTAGAAACTGGTTTACACAACAGATAAGCTTTTTCAAAATCTTCAAAAGTAGCTTTAATCTTTACATTTTTTACTTTTGACTGTTGTTGAACCACTTGATTTCTTCCTCTATGGCCAAACTGGGTATAATACTGATCCACTCGATTATGACGATAAAGACTAAGAGAACGATAAGTTTTATAGCGAGCAATTTCTCGAATAATTTCTGCCTCGATACTTTTCATCTGTAACAAATCTTCAGTAGATTCGACATCAGACTGTAAGTAATTATATACTTTCCGTGAAAGATGATTTTGATAAGGATACTTCTCTAAAAATTGAAATTTTTCTTCTTCTAACTGTCGAAACAAAAAACGCTTCATCTCTTGAAAATCTTCACAAGTAGAATCCACTCGATCACTTGTACTCATATGTTTTAAAATTTTTTCCAAATACGGATTCTTAAACATTACTGAATAAGGATAATCTTTCCCCTTAATCGCAATTTGAAATGATTGAACATTACTATTAGTAGGTAGATAATGATTAGTTCTTAACCATTCTTCAAAATCAAATCGGTTAAAGGAGTTCGTAAAGCGATCAATATCAATTAAACGAGAACATTCCGGTAACGTAATATTCTCTTTACTTCCATCTGCTAATACTGCCTGTAATTGATAACGATTCATCAATATCTCTCCCTCCATAGCTTCTGCTTCTTATGTTTAGCATATCACAAAGAAGAAAAAAAGAAAACAAAAAGACACTTACTAGGTGTCTTTTTGTGTTGGACAATCAGGATTACTACACGTTTTCACTCCATTTTTTTCGACGAACACATGATTACAGACTGGGCAAAATTCAGGAATTGGTTTATCCCATAAAGCAAACTTGCACTTAGGATAACGACTACATCCATAGAAAACTTTCCCTTTTTTGGTTTTCCTCTCGACAACTTTTCCCTCATGACATTCTGGACATTCCATAATTTCTTTTAGCTCTTTAGCTTCTTTTTTAATATATTTACACTCTGGATAATTACTACAAGCAACAAATTCTCCATAACGCCCTGTTCTCTTTACTAAAGGACTTCCACATTCTGGACAAACTTCTCCAGTTTCTTCTGGAGCATTCTTGACCATTTCACCAAAGGCTTTCTGTACAATTGGTTCAAACTTCTGATAAAAATCACGAAGAATCGTCAAAGAATCTTTATGATGAGAAGCGATCTCATCGAGGTCATTTTCCATATCACGAGTATATTCAACATTGATAATACCACTAAAAAACTCTTGTAACTTATCGGTTACTTCAAAACCAGTCTTCGTAGGTACGAATTTTTTATCTTCCATTTCTACATACCCACGATCTTTAATATTACTGATAATGGTTGCGTAAGTAGAAGGACGACCAATACCTAACTCTTCCATTTCTTTAATGAGCTTTGCTTCCGTATAACGACTTGGTGGTGAAGTAAAATGTTGTTTCTTTTCAACATCTGTTGTTACATAAATATTTTCTTTGAAATCAGGTAAAACTTTATCTTCACTACTTTCATAGTCGGCATATACTTTTAAGTAACCATCAAAAACAAGTACTTGCCCCGTCGTTTTAAATTGATAATCATTGTTATTAAAGATAGCAGTTGTCTGATTTACTTTGGCATCTGCCATAAGAGAAGCTAAAGCTCTAAAATAAATTAATCGATACAATTTATATTCATCAGGAGTCAAATGCGCTTTTACCTCTTTTGGTGTTCTAAGTACACTTGTCGGACGAATTGCTTCATGAGCATCCTGCACATTTTCCTTCTTTTTACTTACTTTAATACTGCCGACATAATCTTTACCATATTCTTTCGTAATATACTCTTTGGCACTATTTACATACTCATCCGATAAACGAATAGAATCCGTTCTCATATAAGTAATTAAACCGACTGTTTCTTTACCAATATCGATACCTTCATATAGTTTTTGGGCAACTGACATCGTCTTTTTGGCAGTAAACCCAAGTTTAGTCGAAGCTTCTTGTTGTAGAGTACTAGTAATAAATGGTACTTTACCCTTTTTATTCTTTACTTTAGATTCTATATTTTCCAATGTATAAGTATCGCTTAAAGATGCTAGTACTTGATCTGCTTCTTCTTCACTCTTTACTTCAATTTTCTTATGTTGATGTTGGAAAAGTTCCGCATCGAAGTTAGAAAACTTAGCCGTAATTGTCCAATACTCTTCAGGAATAAAAGAAGCAATTTCACGTTCCCGATCAACAATTAATTTTAGGGCAACACTTTGTACTCTACCAGCACTTGTGCCACCAGTCTTCGACTGCATCAATTTACTCAAACGAAAGCCGATAATACGGTCTAGAATTCGTCTTGTCTCTTGACTATGTACCAAATCCTCATCGATCTTTCGTGGATGTTTAAACGCATCTAAGACTTTATCTTTGGTAATTTCATGAAACAATACTCGTTCATAATCTTTGTCCTTAATCCCAAGAGAATCTTTTAAATGCCAAGAAATCGCTTCTCCTTCACGATCAGGATCGGTCGCTAGATATATTTTATTAGCATTCTTAGCTTCTTTTTTTAAATCACTTACTAATTTCTTCTTTCCTTTAATCCAAGTATAATTCGGTTCAAAATCATGTTCAACATCGACACCTAATCCATATTTACCCGTCGTGGCCAAATCACGAATATGTCCTTTAGAAGATACTACCTTATAATCCTTACCCAAGTATTTTTCTATTGTTTTACTCTTACTAGGGGATTCTACGATGACTAAATTTTCTGCCATTTCTTCACATCCTTATCCATTCATTTATACTAAGTATTTTTATTTTTGTCAATTCCTATTTTTCATCTCCCGTAATATATTATACCAAGCAAAAGAAAAAACATTTCCTTTTTTCCAATAGAAAAGCAATGAAAGAAAAATCTTTTATTGCCTCTTCACTAAAAATTACGATTCTGTAAAAAGATAGGAATATCATCATCGTCGTCGTCATCAAAATCCTCGATCACTTCAATATCGCGAGCCTGACTACGCCTAGCCGTATTTTGAACGTTATTATAAACCGGCTCTTTTGGTACGGAATTTTTATCAAAGCCAGTCGCAATGACTGTGACGATTACTTCGTCCGTCAAATTTTCATTAATAACCGAACCGAATATTGTATTAATATCGGTATTTGCAGCAGCACGTACTACTTCAGCAGCTTGTTCTGCTTCAAACAAAGTTAAATTTACACCACCAGTTACATTGATAATTGCATTCGTGGCTCCAGAAATACTTGTTTCAAGAAGAGGAGACGATACGGCTTGTTTCGCGGCTTCGATCGCCCGATCTTCACCCATACCGATACCGATACCGATGATAGCATTGCCAGAATTTTGCATAACTGCTTTCACATCGGCAAAATCCAAGTTGACAAGTCCGACAACGGCAATCAAATCAGAAATGGATTGAACACCACGACGTAAAACATTATCTACTTCCTTAAAGGCTTCTAACATTGGCGTTGTCTTATCAATGATTTCGCGTAATCGATCGTTAGGAATTACAATCAAAGTATCGACATGTTTTTTTAACTCGTCTAAGCCTTTCATGGCGTTATCCATTCTTCTTTTTCCCTCAAAACCAAATGGTTTAGTAACAATAGCTACCGTAAGCGCACCAATTGTCTGCGCAATCTCGGCAATAACAGGAGAAGCACCAGTACCAGTTCCACCGCCCATACCACAAGTAACAAACACCATGTCAGCGCCACTTAATGCATCTTCTATTTCTTTCTTCGATTCAACTGCCGCTTCTCGTCCTACTTCAGGATTAGCTCCTGCGCCTAATCCATCGGTCAAATTGGCACCAATTTGAATCTTAACGTCAGCTTTTGAGTTATTTAACACTTGTAGATCTGTATTGGCTACAATAAACTCTACTCCCTTTACACCTGACTCTATCATTCGGTTAACAGCGTTACATCCACCGCCACCAATCCCAATCACTTTTATTTTCGCTAGTTGATCCATCTCTAATCCATTCACCATACAAATCCTCCTTAATCTCCAGAAAAATAACCGAATACTTTACTGATAATACTTTCATTCGTACTACCGGTCATTCTCTTTTGCGTTGAAACTAAATCATCTGCTTGTTTATCGCTCATCATAGAATAACTTTTTCCTCGTAATTCTAATTTAGCATAAAAATATTTTATAATTCCGAGTGCACTAGAGTATATGTTACTACGCGCCCCCATGGTATCTATATTCATCGTTGTCGCTCTTCGGTCGAAGATATTTTCGACAACGTACTGAAAACCAGCTAATTCGCTAATTCCCCCAGTTATTATTATATAACTTATTTCACGGTTTGTTAAGACGTTTATTTGCTTTTTCGCGAGTTTTAAAAGCTCAACTATCCGTCTTTCTACCATCTCAGAAATTTCTAGTTGACCGATTGAAATTTTCATCTGATCTTTGGTTTCTACTTCCATTCGATCATTCGCATCGGCATAACGCGTGTTACTTACAGCAAAATTCTCTTTTAAAAATCTAGCAACGCCTTTTTTTACTTGATATGTCTTCATAATATCTTGATCAATAACTTTAGACCCCTCTTCGATCTTCTCTGCTTTAATCATAATTCCCTTATTAAAAATGGACACGGAAGTAGTATCATAACCAATATTAATTAGTGCTGTTACTTCTTTATCCATATCTTTATTTCGCGCACTATAATAATCTCCTAAAGCAGAAAAAGATACATCGATTGCTTCTATATTACACATTTTTAATAAAGAAATCGTCTGCTTTAAGAAATATTTTGGAATCGTCGTAATTACGGCTTTTGTAGTCAATTTGTTTCCCATTAACCCTTTAGGATCACGAAGTCCCTCCCCATCATCGATATGAAAAGAAATAGGAACAATAGTAATTAAATCATTATCGTCCGCAATATTTCCTAATGCCGCTTCATGAAGAACCGCATTAATTTCTTTCGCATCGATCATCTTTTCCGCATCAAGAGAAACTTCTCCTGATACAATATCAAAATGAATGCCATCAGATGGTACGGTAACAATAGCTTGATCAAGCGTTACTCCCAACATTTCTTCAATATTCTTCTTCGCTCTCAGTAAAGAAAGGCAAGCTTCATCCATGTCGACAATTAAACTGTTTTTTATGCCCTTACTCCGAACATTAGTCGCGGCAAGGACATGAAATTTCCCATGTACGTATTCTAAGACAATAATCTTAATCCCATAACTTCCCAAATCGATACCTGTGTATATTTTTCTCATACGCGTCTGTCCTGCTCCCTTACTTTAGCTTTCTATATTCCTTTTTCCTACTATTCTATACCATTCATTATACTATAAAAAAAATAAGAAGAAAAGAGAAAAAATAGGAAAAATGATTGACAATTAATTACATCTGAGATTTTTTTCTAAACGCAACCCCTTTTCTATAAAAAGTTGCATTTAACTAAGGAAATTCATATAGTTGCGT
>CALVOU010000012.1 GCA_944350365.1 uncultured Bacilli bacterium | reverse complement strand
AAAAATAAATAGAAAGTAGTAGTAAGTAGTATGAAAGAGAAGTATAAACAATATATCAATCAAGATCATTCATTTGATAAAGCAACCATGTTAGGCATATTTTGTCTAATTATCGTCATTGCGGGAATATTTGGTTTTGTCTATGAATTTATCTTTTATTATTTTAATAGTGGAATGACAAAATTTTATTGGCGAGGAGGTAATTTCTTACCGTGGATTAATATCTACGCAATTGGTGCTATTCTAATCTTTTTCCTTACTTATCGTAAGCGAAAAAATCCACTCTTTGTCTTCTTGGTTAGTATGATTTCAACTGGTATATTAGAATACATTGCCGGTTGGGGCATGTTTCACTTTGGAAATGGTTTTCGTTGTTGGGACTATAATAATGAGATTTTAAACTTTGGTAATATCAATGGCTTTGTCTGTTTACGGAGTGTTTTAATCTTTGGAATATCTAGTCTATTATTAATTTACGTGATTGTTCCCTTTTGCTTTTCTTTAGCAAAGAAAATGAATCGTAAGAAGTTTCTAATTCTAAGCTATAGTCTATGTGCAATTTTTCTATTTGATGAATTTTATAATCTAATATTCGCAAGACTTTTATCTTTACCTAGGGCATCCGATATTTATAAATCTTTAGGCTTTTCTTACATGAATTTTTAACAAAGGAGAATAAATATGAATCAACAAAACACGAAGTTAGTAAACAATTATTTAGCCCAAGATGATCAACCGAGAGATTTAGTGATTTTTGCGAAAAGTTTAGGAATAGAAGTATGTAACTATATAGAACCACGCCCATGTTCATGTTTAGGCGCAAGTTTTATTGGAGAAAGCAAGCGAATTTTCTTATATTCCGCTATTCCTATCGAAGATAAGAAATTTATCTTAGCTTATCAGCTTGCGGAATATTTACTGGATGGTGACGAAGAACCAGAATTCTATTCAGTTTTTAGAATAGATAGTATAAACCAAGCAACTTATCATTTGGCTCAACAACTATATGATAGAAGTAAACAGAAAGAAAAAAAGAAAATAAAGGAACTATAGAAGATGAACGAAAATAAATTAAAGCATAGTATCGCTGTAGCTAGGAAAATGGTCGAGATTGCGAAAGAATATAATCTATCTGATGAAGAACTTTCTAATTGTTTTTTGATTGGTTATCTGCATGATGTTGGCTATGAACTAGCACCAGATGGAAGAAATCACAATAAAGTAGGCGGGGAATGGTTAAAGAAAAGTGGATTTAAATTCTGGAGGGAAGTTTACTATCATGGAGAAGTAAATCCGAATTACCAATCTATCTATTTGGATATTTTAAATATGGCAGATATGCAAATAGATGGACTAGGAAATGACGTTGGTTACGAAGGACGATTAGAAGATATCAAAAATAGGTATAAGAAGTATCCAAAAGTGTACCAAGATTGTTGCAGAATAGTAGAAATTTTAAAAGAAAAAGACAACTTTAAATAGAATAGTTTTTCTAATAGAGAAGATATGTGGTGATAAAGATTGAATTACATAAAAAATAATAATAAAATTTCTACGATAAAGAAATATTATAAACACTCGAACATTTTCTTAGAATTAGCACTGCTAAATTATAGTGGATACAATTTATATATATTATTAACCCAATCGAAAAAACGTAAAAACTATAGACTTAGTTGGTTTGATTTAGATGAAACAAAAGAGAAAAACATAGATAAATATCTTTCTTGTAGTTATATTGACAATAAAGTAATAGATGCGATAGAAAATATTTATTCTAATTTTGAGGTTAATGCCCATTATATAGATGAAGCTTTGACAGATAAAGATATTGTTATCTTAAAGGGAAATATCAAAACAGCCAGTTTTAATGATATAAATATCCAGTTTAAAAAGTATATTCCTAAGTCTTTAGCGAATTTAACCGATATTTTTCTGCTTGTTTTTCAAAATATGCCCAGAAGATATGAGCCATTTCTCTACAAATTATTGGCCAAATTAACAGACAGTACAGAAAGGTATGAATATAAAGAAGAATTTTCTTTTGATTTATTTAATGAAGAGATAAATAAGATTTTTAAATACCCGATTATCCAAAGAGGAAAACAATATTATGAAGAAGGAAAGATTAAATTCCTAGAAAAAATAGAAAATAGATATTTTGCGATAGTAGAAGGTACAGAAAAATATGTGGTAATCATTAAATATAATGAACAGGAAAAAAGAATGCAAGTATATTGCACTTGTCCATGTGAATTTTATTGTAAACATATATATGCAGTTATTTTGGCAATACGAAATAATCAATTTAATCGTTTTTATAAAATCATGTATAAAAATCCTAATAAAAATTTATTAGAGAGAATTACAGATTTTGATTATTTTTTATGTTTAGGTATTATTGAACAAAATTTTGAAATAATTAATCACTATGGTGAATTAGAACTTGTTCCGATTCTTGATATTAACCATAAATTTAATTGGGAGGTATTAGAAGATACAGATGATGAAGAACTCACTAAGATGATTAGCGCTTTTCTAGAGGATAATTCATGAGCGAAAGGAGAAAAATATAATGAATATCGATCAAACCTTTAAACCAGATAATCAAACAATTTATCAATTATTTTCTTGCCCAGCTATATATGTTATTCCAAATTATCAAAGACAGTATAGTTGGGGAAATGAACAATTAGAAGAATTATGGAGTGATTTATATGAATCCTATATAAATACACCAAATGAATGTTATTTCTTAGGTTCAATCGTTGTCGTTGACGATGGTGTTGGACATCATGAACTCGTTGATGGTCAACAAAGAATAACTACTTTGATGATTATGTTAAATGTCCTTTTTAAGACATTTCCTAATCTCAATGAAAACTCAAAAGAATTATTGAAGGGAAACTTACAGAAGATTAAACAATTAATCTATTTTGATGAAGGAATTGATCGTCTACAGTTACAGCTTGATCCAAATTATAATACTTCATTTAAACAGATTATTATTTATCCTGAACATTATGAAAATATTCATTACCCAACACAAGCAGAATTGAAAAAGAATGAACCCAAATATAAATTTATCAATACCGCTAAGTTTTTCTATGATAAGTTTAATGAACTATATCAAAAAGAAGGACAAACTGCCTTAGATGAATTTGTCAATTTCATATTATTTAAAACATGTATTATTAAAACAGTATGTACAAATCAATCATTTGCGATTAAATTATTTTTAGTATTAAATGATCGAGGCTTAGAACTCGGTATTTCTGATATTGTGAAATCTTATCTTTTAGATAAGTATGACTCTAACGACAAATATAGTAATGACGATAAAATCGCTTTTAGTAATAATTGGACAGCTATGGAAGAAATCGCTAGTGAATATAATTTTACTATGGATGACTTTCTAGTGTATTATGAATATTTTAAATTAAAGAGTAATCCTAAAAGACAAGTTACTGACGAATTAAAGAAAATCATTCAAAAGTCAGAAGTTACTTTCTTAGTTGACGAAATGAGAGCTTTTGCTGATCATTTAAAAACAATATATAAATCTACTCTACCCGTCATTTATAGTTTAAGATATATTCCTTGGAAAGCTTATGTAATGACTGCTTTAGCAAGTGCTTATCAAGTCGATTATCCTGATAAAGAAGAATTGTTTCAAGTGATGAGAAGATTCTTCTATATTTCTTGGATATCCGGAAAAACATTAAATGGGATTAAACAAACTTCATTTAATTTAATTGAAGCTATAGTGGATAGAAAATCGATAGAAGAAATTCGCACAATGTTAGATAAGTTTATGTTTGGAAAGAGACTAATTCGTGATGTCTATCAAGTATTAGAGGATGATGTTTATGATCAGAATTTTTTAAAACCATTAATGTTATCCATTGAATATGAGATAAGAGAGGACATTAATACTAATTTTTATAAGTTAAACAATACGATTCATTTAGATCATATCTTACCTCAGCGATTTGATAAAAGGCTTGATGAATGGGAAAATATTAAAGATATATCTCTCGCAAAGACTTACTTGAATAAATTAGGAAATATGGCCTTGTTACAAGGAAGTAAAAATGAAGAAGCACTAAATCATGGTTTAGATAGAAAAATTAAGATCTATCAAGGAGAAGGAAACAAAAAGAACGGAATAACCACTTTTGATACTACTAAATGGATCATCGATAAGTATAATAAAGGAGATACTGTTTGGGATGTTCAACATATTATGGATCGTCAAAAGGACTTACTCGAGTTGATTGAAGATATGTTAGATATTTCTAAAGAAGATATAGATAAAGTGGTAGAAGAGGAACCAAGAATAAATGCATTTCATAAATGGAAATATGAAAATGAATATTTGACGAATAAAGGGTTGGTATTAAGTATATTGAAACATTATATTAATGAAAATCATATCCATGATTATTTTTCTATACCTGATGAAATTAGAAATTTTAAAATGTATTCTCATGAATTAATAAAAAATGAAATAGAAGAAGATTATGCTTATACAAAACTAGAATGTAATGACTTAACGGTCTATGTAAGAACAATATGTTTACGAAATGATACCAATAAATTTATCCAATTAATGAAAAAGTATTATGATTTTGATTTAGAAAAATTAGATAATCAAGTACTAGCTAACGAACTTATATGATAAGATTTTTAGTATATAAAAATATTGAAAATGAAAATCTTTAAAAGAAAAGTGAATAATATGGAAGAGAAAAAAATGATTAAAGAATTAGAAATAGAAACCAAACATTTAATTCTAAGAAAAGCTAAGTTTGAAGACTTAAATTCAATCTGGAAAAATATATGGTCCGATAAACGTATCGCTGAAAATATGTTATGGGAAGTAACCACCAGTCTAGAAGAAGCGAAAAAAAGAATGGAGAGAACAATAAAATATCAGAGTGAACATTATGCCTATTTTGTATGTTTAAAAACGAATGATAAAGCAATTGGCTTCTGTGGAGTGAATGAACAAGAAAAAGGGATATATGAAGAAAGTGGAATCTGTATTGCGACAAAGTATCAAGGTAGGGGATATGGAAAAGAAGTAGTATCCGCATTAAAAGATTTAGTGTTCTCCAAATTAAAAGGAGAAAAATTTATCTATGGTTGTTTTCAATCAAACGAAAAATCGAAAAAAGTTTGTTTATCCCAAGGATTCAAATATTTAAAAAGTGAGTCTCACGTAAGAGAATATGATAAAATGAAATACATTTCAGATTATTATTATCTGGATAAAGAAATGTATGACAAAGAAACTAATCAAAATAGTAGATAATAGAAGGTGAACAAATATGATAATTAATTACTCAGATCAAGAAATTATCGAAGGAAAGAAATCAATTTTTTTAGCAGGACCGACACCAAGAGGAGAAAACGTTATCTCGTGGCGAACAGAAGCTTGTCAACTATTAGAAAATTTAGGTTTTGATGGCGTTGTATACGTACCAGAATATTCTACTTGGAAACCTAAGACAGACTATGTTGATCAAGCAACATGGGAAAGGGTGGCTCTAACGAAGGCAACTGTAATTTTATTTTGGGTACCAAGAAAATTACCGGATATGGCAGCTTTTACTACAAACGTAGAATTTGGATATTGGTTGCATAGTGGCAAAGTGATTTATGGAAGACCAGATGATGCGTCAAAAATAAAATATTTGGATTGGTTATATCAAACAGATTATCATCAGGAACCTTATACTGATTTAGAATCTCTTCTAAAAGCATCCACCCATTTAGCAAATATTCTAGATGATGAAAAGAACCAAGAAATATTACCTTTAGAAGAGCGAGCGATAGTGAAAAAAATAAGTAAAGATAGTGACATATAAAAAGCAAAGAATAGGCATGGCCTATTGGAACAAAGTGGTTAATTTTATAATTGATCTTACATAATTAACTATACTAAAATAGTTTTATCAAGATAGAAAGGAACGAAAAAATATGCTTAGTCCAAAAATAGAAACCGAGCGATTATTTTTAAGAAGATATAAAGAAACGGATATAGATGTGCAATATGAAATAATTACGGATGAAAGATTATCGAAATATTTTAAGTTTCCAAGCTTAACGAAAGAAGAAGAATTAGAATGTATAAAAAATTGGATTGCTAATGCCGATATAGATAAACACGAGAAATGGGTTATTGAACTTAAAGAAAATAAAAGGGCAATCGGAAATATTTCGGTAAATGAAATTAACAAGAAAAATAATTATTGTAATGTTGGTTATGTGATTATATATGATTATTGAGGAAAAGGGTACGCTGCAGAAGCTTTAAAAGCAGTATCTGATTATTTACTTAACGATAGAGGATATTATTTAGTAGAATGTTCTTGTAATGAATTGAATAAACAATCATCTAGGGTAATGGAAAAAGCGGGATTTGAAAAAGATGGTTATATTGCTAATAGAAGATTGAATAAAGATGGAACGTATTCCGGAGTTGAATATTATAGTAAAAAAATAAAGAATAAGAAAAAAGTAAATATAAACTAACGAAATATAAAGATAACAAAGTTATGCAACAGCTTGTTGCATAAGTTCCGCGGGGGCATAATGTAGTCTTAATGGACAAAGTAAAAGATAAAAAAATCAGAAAGGTTTATTTACAAGGAATAATAAAAATGGTTGGGAAAAACAAAGAAGAAAAAAATTAAGTGTAGAATGAATTAATCTTCATATAAATATGGAAAGTAGTGATAAAAATGAACAATGAGAACCCAATCTACTGATTGACTACGATTTATTGCAACTTTTTCGCAAACTCTTATAAATAAAGAAATTAATTGATTTTTCGTTTAAAAAAGGGAAAAAATCATTAAAATTTGATAAAAATATAGTGATTTTAATGATATTTATGATGAGAATTGGAAAGGCGATTACAACGTTGTAACCTCCTCTTGTAAAAACGAAAGGATGTGATAATATTGAAAAAGGAAAATGAAATGACATTAAATAATGATAATGAGTTAATAGATGTTGAAAATATTTATCAGGATATACGAAGTAAGATAATAAATGCTAGAGAAAAAATGTTTAAACATATTGATACTACCATGACAGAAGTGTATTGGTATGTTGGTAAAATAACTTATGAGCTATCTGAGAATAGCACAAAGGCAAGTTATGGAAAAAAGATAATTGATGCTTTATCTTCTAAATTAACCAAAGAATTTGGAAGTGGTTTTTCTTCAGTAAGTATTAGAAGAATGCGAAGATTTTATGAAATGTATCCAATATGGTCGGCAGTGCCGACCGAATTATCTTGGTCACATTTTCAAGAACTGATTAGAATAGATCGCAAAGAAGAAAGAAAATTTTATGAACAAGAAGCGATTAAATCGAATTGGGGATATAGGGAGCTAAACAGACAAATCAATACAAAATTGTATGATAGATATTTAATATCCCCTGATAAAGAACTAATTATTGAAAATTCCAAAAAGGGATTAATTGAAAAACAACCAGAAGAACTTTTGAAAAATCCCTATATATTTGAATTTGCAGGATTAAAAGAAAATAGAAACTATTTAGAAACAGATTTAGAAACAGCGCTATTATCCCATTTAACAGAATTTTTGTTAGAATTAGGCAGAGGATTTTCGTTTGTGGCTAACCAACAGCGTATAAAAATAGGAACAGAATATTATTATCCTGATTTAATATTCTATAATAGATTAGCAAAGTGTTTTGTAATAATTGATTTAAAAATCGGAAAATTGACTCATCAAGATATTGGTCAAATGCAAATGTATGTAAATTATTATAAGAAGACGCAAATGATTGAAGGAGAAAATGACCCTATTGGCATACTACTATGTGCAGATAAAGATGATGCAGTTGTAGAGATGACATTAGGAGATAGTGTAAAAAATGTGTATGCTTCAAAATATTTAACATATTTGCCTACTAAAGAAGAACTGATTAAGATAATTCGTGATGAAAAAGAATTATACGAATTAGCAAATGAAACAGGTGATAAAAATGAATGAAAATAAAACAAATATTAACTCATACCCCGGTCATATGGCAAAAGCAAGACGGGAAATTAAAGAAAAAATTGATCTTATCGATATCGTTTACGAAGTAATAGATGCTAGGATGCCACTTAGTTCTAAAGTAAAAGATATTGATTCTTTATTAAAGGACAAGCCTAGAATATTAGTGGTTACTAAATACGATCTTTGTGATAAGGAAGAAACTGACAAAATTTTGAAAAATTATGAAGAACAAGGCTATAGTGTAATTCCAGTTATGCTAAATCAATCAGGAACAACAGATAAAATCATCAAAGAAAGTAATAGACTTTTAGAACCAATGCAACAACTACGAATAAAAAAAGGACTAAAACCAAGAAGTATTAGAGCTTTAGTAATCGGAACACCTAATGTAGGAAAGAGTACATTGATTAATAGTCTAGTAAATAAAAAAGTGGTTAGTACCGGAAATCGTCCAGGTGTAACTAGAAACCTAAGTTGGATAAGAATTGGACAAGGAATAGAACTTTTGGATTCACCAGGTATATTGTGGCCAAAATTAGATGATCAATATCAAGCCAAAATATTAGCTTGCCTATCTTCAATCAAAGAAGAATTAGTCGATCCGGAGATGCTCGCTATGTTTGTCATCGATCTATTAAAAAGATTATATCCAGAACGACTAAAAGAACGCTATAAATTGGTTAATTTAGATAATGAAGAAAATATTTTAGAAGAAATTGCCAAACGTAGAGGAGCTTTAAAAAAAGGTGGTATAATGGATTATGATAAAACTTACCAAATTATTTTACGGGATATGAAAGAAAATAATTTCGGATTAATTACCGTAGATCGATTAAAAGAAGAATAAACAAGACAAGGAGAGAATAAATATGGGTGAAGAAATTGTCTATATTTCCAAATTAAAACATGAAGATGGCTTTTTACTTCGACACGAGAAAAATAATCAAGTATTAGAAGAAAGTATAATTCGTAACGAAGAATTATTAAGCCAGATGTTAAAGGGAAGTGAAAAAGAAATAGAACATGTCTATTTAAAGAAGGATTGTTTAACGTTTTGCTTACCACCAGAAAAGCATTTAAATAGAAAAATTTGTTTTGATCAATATTCTGAGTTGAGAAAATTACCGCTGTTTTCTAAAGTGTTCAAACGGGTTTATCTTCGCGCTACTGAACCGATCGCAGTGGATCACTATTCTAAGGCATCTGAAGAATTAATTGCGAAGGGAAGAAGTAAAGTGGTTATTGGAACAGTACTCAGTGTATGTACGAGCTTAGCAATAACCGCTTTATCTTTTTCTATTTGGGATCGTGATAATGTTTTCAGTATGCAACCAGCTTCTAAACCTGTATCTGTAAAAGAAGAAATGGTAGATTTTTCGCCAACTTTTTCGGTAGAGACAGCTATGGGAGAGTTCAATAAACATACTGAACCGGTAGAAATGGTGTATAATCAACCCAATTTGGATTTAGATACACAAAGAGTAATTAAACGAGTGGCAGAAGAATATCAAGTCCCCTATCGTTATTTGATGACAATTGCTGATGTAGAATCAGGTGGCAGTTTTGATAATCACGGTGTAATTAGCGATAGTAATGATTATGGGATGATGCAGATTAATCAGGTAAATATTCCTACTGTTTGTGAACGATTAAATACAACTCAAGAGAACATTCTTTACGATGATGAAACTAATATTAAAGCTTGCGCTACTTTATTAAAAGATATTATTGATTTGTGCAAGCAAAAGTATGGTACCGTTACAGATGAAGAGGTATATGGTTGCTATAATGGATGGCTCGATTGGAGAGAAAAAGAAATTTCTAGAAATTACGTTCAAAAAGCATTAAATTTACAGAACACTGTATATAATGATGAGAATATGATTAATGCTGAAGAACTAGAAATGAAGGTTAATAAATAATGGAAAAAGTAGATTTATATCAATATGAAAAAGGACTCCAAAAGGAAGGAATAAATTTAATAGCTGGAGTAGATGAAGTAGGACGTGGACCTTTAGTTGGGCCTGTCGTTGTAGCCTGTGTCATTTTACCTAAAGATTTTGTTTTAGAAGGGCTTACTGATTCTAAAAAGTTATCAGAGAAAAAAAGAGAAAACTTCTATGACTATATCATGGAACACGCATTAAGTGTTTCGATTAGTGAAAAAAGTGAAAAAGTAATCGATGAAGTAAATATTTACGAAGCAACTAAACTTGCCATGTACGAAGCAATTGAGAAAAGTCCAATCAAACCAGAACATGTACTAATTGATGCGATGAAATTAGAAGATTTAAAAATCCCTCATACTTCAATTATTAAAGGAGATGCTAAAAGTATTTCGATTGCAGCTGCAAGTGTTATCGCCAAAGTAACTAGAGATAGAATGATGAGAGAATTAGATAAAAAGCATCCTGAATATGGATTTGCCACTCATAAGGGTTATGGAACCAAAAAACATTTAGAAGCTTTAGAAAAGCATGGAGTTTTAGATTGTCACCGAAAAACATTCGCCCCAGTCAAGAAATATATAAATAACGTTTGACAAGCTAACTAGAATATGATAAATCTAGTAATGGGGGATGAAATATGTACGATATCGATAATACAACCGAAAATTTAAGAAAACTACAAGCTGGAAATCTAGTAGGCAAAATTTTACTAAAATTTCATTTATGTAGACAAATAGGAGGATATCCTGTTTTTCAAGCGATTGATGGCAATAAAGATTTAGAACAATTAGCTGTTTTTATTGCTTCTAACGATATTAATCTAAAACAATCTTTAGGAGATTTTTATTCATCGTTAGAAAAAGCACAAGATGGACTCCAAAGTTTAACGGTTTCTAAGTTTAAATTGACTGAAGATGAAATAAAGACATATCAACACTTAAAACAAATCATTGATATTGAAAGTGAGAAACCATATTATAATGTTACGCTCGCTGAATGGTTAAAAATGAATCTAGGAAATGGTAGTTTTGCAGATACAGAGGTAAAACAAACTATAGAGTCGTTAGATAAAGTAAAAAGAAAGAAAAAGAACGTATAATGTTGATTTTCTTTCTTTTTTTGCACCCCTATTTCATAAAATAAACTGGAGAGTGATTAAATGTATCAACCAATATCATTGAAATATGAATTTCAAGACATAGAGCCTATCATTTCTGAACAGACAATGCGTAGACACTACCAAGATCATTACTTACGCTATTTGAAAAAGTTAAATGTCATACTTCAAAAAAACAATTTTGCGTATAATTATCCAATAACGAGTATTTTCCAAAATATTGATGTCTTTCCATTACAGGATAGAGATGAAATTCTATATAATGCTGGCGGCGCTGTTAATCATGAAATGTATTTTAACTCTTTAACCCCTAATCAAAAAGAAATCCCTGAACCTTTACAAAATGCTTTAATTCAAAAGTTTGGTAGTATCGAACAATTTAAATCACAAATACTAAACTATGCGGATGGTTTAGCTGGCTCGGGCTATGTATTTCTAGCGGTAAATACAATAGGAGAGCTATTACTTATGAATTTGTCTAATCAAGATTCCCCATATTCTTTCTTTTATACTCCAATTTTAGCGATCGATGTATGGGAACATGCCTATTATGTCGATTATGGAAATAATCGTAGAACCTACATACAGGGGTTATTAGAGAAGATCGATTATGGTGAGGTAAATAAGAATTATCAACAGGTTATTGAAAAATTATAGATACCATCTACCAATTTGCTTTTTAATAGTATATTAAGCTAATTGATTATGATAAAGAATTGAAGATAGTAAAATGATGATTTTGCTTTAGATAAGAATAGAATTGAAATAATTCTTATTTTTTTCTTGACATATGACAACTTGTCAGCATATACTGTATAAGTATGACAGATTGTCATAAGGAGGTGGATGATGCCGTCTAAGACCTTTTTGAATTTATCTAAGGATAAACAGAAAATGCTTGTTGAAGCTGCTGAACGAGAATTTTCTCGCGTTGACTTTTTCTCGTCTTCGATTAACCAAATTATTCAAGATGCTGGTATTTCTAGAGGCAGTTTCTACATGTATTTTGAAGATAAAGAAGATTTGTATTTTTATATTTTAGAAAAACACATCTATAAACTATACTGTCGTTATCTAAAATACTTAGATGAGAACCTAGGAGACTTTATAAATGCTTGGTCTCAGCTACATACTTATCTTCTAACTTCCTGTTTACAAAAAGAAAATTCTTTATTTAAGAATATGTTTTTAAACATGCGCTATACTACTGATAGAAAGATGTCGCTAAAACCATCTCAAGAAGTCATTAGAGAAAAGCATCAAGAACTATTAGCCCACATGGATAAAGATAAATATTGCTATTCTTCCGCTGAAGAATTATTAGAAGCTTTTTCATTGGTGATGTTAGTTAGTATGAGTTCTATTGCTTATACCTTGATGAATCCTAACGAACAGGAAAAAGAAAATAAAATATATAATCAAAAACTAGATATTATTCGATATGGAATAATGAGAAAGGAGAAATAGTGTGTTAAAAGTATTTAGTTATTTGAAAAAATCGGCTTTGTCTATTTTACTAATTATTGCCCTTTTAGTCGTACAGGCAATTTGCGATTTGACACTGCCGGATTATACCTCTCGAATCATCAATGTCGGTGTTCAACAAGGTGGAATTGAAAGCGCAGTCCCTGAGGCAATAAGACAAGAAGAATTTGAAGATACTTTACTTTTTGTGGATGACAAGACTAAGGATGAAGTCCTAGGACAGTATCGTTTGGTTGATAAGGAGACTTTAGATGAAGAAGAATATGAAAAGTTAGTAAAGAAGTATCCAACTTTAGAAGAAGAAGCGTTATACCTACTAGAAGATATTAGTTCTAGTGAAAAAGAAGAGTTAGAAAATATTTTAACAGAACCCTTACTTATTCACTATATGTTGACAACAGATAGTGTGGAAGGGAAACAAATTGAGACTAAAATTAAAGAAAATTTACCTGCTGAAATACAAGAAATGTCTTTGATGGAAATTTTAAAAGTAATGCCAGAAGAAGAAATTGAGAAAATGAGGGATTCAGCAAGCGAACAGTTTGCCTCGCTTCCTGAATCGATTGCTTCACAAAGTGCGATTGCCTCTATAAAAGCAGAGTACCAAGCAATCGGTATGAACACAGATAATATACAAACAAAATATATCTTTGTTGCTGGGGCTAAGATGCTAGGGATTGCTTTACTTAGTATGGTAACAACGATTAGTGTCGGATTTATCGGTGCTAGAACGGCTGCAAGACTCGCTCAAGATTTAAGAAACGATGTATTCAAGAAAACGATGAGCTTCGGTACAACAGAGTTTAAACAATTTGGTGTATCTTCATTGATTACTCGTACGACAAACGATATTCAACAAGTACAAATGGTAATGGTATTTACCTTACGTATCTTATTTTATGCACCAATCATTGGGTTTGGAGGTGTCATTAAAGCACTAAATGCAAATTCATCGATGGCATGGATTATCGCTGTAGCTGTAGTTGCAGTGATGTCATTAATGGTAGTGATGTTTGCTCTTGTTATGCCAAAGTTCAAAAAAGTACAAAAATTAATCGACCGCTTGAATCAAGTTACACGTGAAATTTTAAATGGTATTCCAGTTATTCGTGCCTTTAGTAACCAAAAAAAGGAAGAAAAAAGATTCGACGAAGCCAACCGCAACTTACGAAAGACTACACTTTTCGTCGATCGAGCAATGGCTATGCTTATGCCAACGATGATGTTTGTTATGAATTCAATTAGCATCTTAATCGTATGGAAAGGTGCTCATGGCATCGATCAAGGAATCATGCAAGTCGGAGATATGCTTGCATTCATTCAATACACAATGCAGATTGTTATGGCCTTTTTAATGGTTGCGATGTTCTCTATTATGTTCCCACGTGCTAATGTATCGGCAGGACGTATTGCTGACATTTTAAATACCGAACCCGCTGTTCAGGATCCAGAACACCCTAAATCATTTAGCAAACGAATCGGTGGTTTAGTAGAATTTAAAGATGTTAGCTTTAAGTATCCAGATTCTGATGAAGATGTCTTAACAGATATTACATTTACTGCAGAGCCAGGTAAGACAACAGCTTTTATCGGTTCGACTGGCAGTGGTAAGAGTACCTTAGTTAACTTGATTCCTCGTTTCTTCGATGTTACCGATGGAGAAATCTTAGTAGATGGCGTAAATATTAAAGATGTTAAGTTACATGATTTACACACTAAAATCGGTTTTGTTCCACAAAAAGGAATCTTATTCTCTGGAACTATCCGTTCAAATATCGGTTATGGAAAAGAAAACATCACGAATGAAGAAGTTGAACGCGCAGCACGAATTGCTCAAGCAGAAAGTTTCATTTTAGAAAAGAGTAAAAAGTACTCATCTCCAATTTCACAAGGGGGAACCAACGTATCTGGTGGGCAAAAACAACGTTTATCGATTGCACGTGCGGTAGCGACTGATCCAGAAATTTATATTTTCGATGATAGTTTCTCTGCTTTAGACTTTAAGACGGATGCTGAACTTAGAAAAGCATTAAATAAGGAAACTAAAGGTTCTACTGTTTTGATTGTTGCTCAACGAATCAGTACTATCCTTCATGCCGATCAAATTATCGTCCTACACGAAGGTAAAATTGTCGGAAAAGGAACACATAAACAATTATTGAAATCATGCGATATCTACAAAGAAATCGCAGCTAGTCAATTATCAAAGGAGGAATTAGAGAATGAGTAAAGATACGGAAAAAACACTAAAATCTCCTCGTCGTGGTCCAGGACATGGTCCAGGTGGTGGCGCTAATGCCCCTTATGAAAAAGCTAAAGATTTTGGCGGAACAATGAAAAAATTACTTAAACATTTATCCCAATACAAAATTCTTATTCTTTTAGTCATTTTATTTTCAGTAGGAAGTGCGATATTCTCCATTATTGGTCCTAAAATTTTAGGAAATGCAACAACAGAAATTTATAATGGCCTAATCGGTAGAGTAACGGGTACCTCAGCAGGAATTCAATTTGATAAGATTGCCGGGATATTACTAACACTACTTGGTTTATACGGAATCAGTATGATATTTTCTTATATCCAAGGTTGGATCATGGCTGGGGTTAGTCAGAATATTACCTATGGTTTAAGGAAACAAATTTCAGAAAAAATTCATCGCATGCCACTTAAGTATTTTGAATCAAAGACAACCGGTGAAGTATTATCTCGTATCACTAACGATGTCGATACAGTTAGTCAAAACTTAGACCAGAGTTTAACACAAGTTATATCTTCATTTACTTTGGCAGTCGGAGTCATTGTTATGATGTTTACCATCAGCCCTTTAATGACTTTAGTTACTTTATTGATTATTCCATTTTCTTTTATTTTTGTCATGCTTATTGTGAAGAAAAGTCAAAAATACTTTGCTGAACAACAAGAGTACTTAGGACATGTAAATGGACAAATAGAAGAGATCTATTCCGGGCATGACGTTGTCAAATTATTTAACGGTGAAGAAAAAGAATTGGCCAAGTTTAAAGAGATGAATAAAACATTATACAACTCAGCTTGGAAGAGTCAATTCTTATCCATGATGATGCATCCAATCATGACATTCATTGGTAACTTAGGTTACGTTACTGTTTCTATTTTAGGCGGTTGGCTTGTTATCCAAAATAGAATTCAAGTTGGAGATATTTTATCGTTCACTCAATATGTAAGAAGCTTTACCCAACCATTATCCCAAGCTGCACAGATTATGAATCTACTTCAAGCGATGGCTGCAGCAGCAGAAAGAGTGTTTGAATTTTTAGAAGAAGAAGAAGAAACGCCTAGTGTTAGTCATCCTGTCACTTCTAGAGGATTGAAAAGCAATATTACTTTCGAACATGTTAAATTTGGTTATCGTCCTGATCAAGTAATTATTCATGATTTTAACGCTAATATTAAGCCTGGTATGAAAGTAGCTATCGTCGGCCCAACAGGTGCAGGGAAAACTACGATTGTTAAATTATTAATGCGTTTCTATGATGTTAACAGTGGTGCTATCAAAGTAGATGGACACAATATTAAAGACTTTGATCGTAATGATTTACGCAGTATGTTCGGCATGGTTCTACAAGATACTTGGTTATATTCTGATACGGTTCGTGAAAACATTCGTTACGGTAAACTAGATGCAACGGATGAACAGGTAGAAGATGCCGCAATCGCTGCCCATGTCGATCACTTTATTCGAACTCTTCCGGATGGTTATGATATGATTGTTAACGAGGAATCTGATAACATTTCTGGTGGTCAAAAACAATTACTTACTATTGCTAGAGTAATCTTAAATGATCCTCAGATTCTAATTCTTGATGAAGCAACTTCTTCCGTAGATACGAGAACAGAAATTTTAATTCAAAAAGCAATGGATCATTTGATGGAAGGAAGAACAAGCTTTATTATTGCACATCGTCTATCGACAATTCGTAATGCTGACATGATTTTAGTGATGAAGGATGGTGACATCATCGAACAAGGTAACCACGACGAACTATTAAAGAAAAATGGTTTTTATGCTTCGCTATATAATTCTCAATTTGAAGATGTTGGTTAAAATAAAACTCGTCTTGTAATGTAAAGAGACGAGTTTTTATATTGAAATACGGTAATCTTTATAATATAATTTATATAGTAAGGAGGATTTAAATGAAAAATAAGAAAAGTGGATTTACTTTAGTCGAACTCCTAGCAGTTATCGTTATTTTGGCTGTTATTCTAACAATTGCGATTCCTAATGTAATCTCTTCTTTGGATAAGAGTAGAAGAGATACTTTCGTTGCCGATGCGAAAAAATTTTTGTCACTCGCAAGATATGAAATTGGAAATAAAATTTCAAAACCAGCTAGCGGAGAAATCGTCCGTATTAACTTAGCTTGCGTAGATAACGAAGATTTAGTAAGTGACCCTGATGGAAATCCCTATGATGAAGAAAATTCATTTGTTGCAGTAGTAAGAAAAGACGATGAGTTAGTTTACTATGTTCATTTAATGTCAACAGGCGGTAAGCGAGGAGTTTACTTGACCCAGAAAGAAAATTTAGATAAGGATGAACGTATCACCTATGTAAAAAATAATGTTCAATCCCTTACGGATGCCGAAATTAAAGAAGTTACTGGGGTAAGCGGTAATATTCGAGTATGTCAATAATCTAAATAAAAAATAAGTTAGCCTTATTTTTATCTCGTTGGTATCTTTAAAAAGTTCAGTACAATAATTTCTAAACATACTTAGATCCAATTAATATTAATTCTTTTAGAACATGCGTTTTGAACATCGAGCCTTCTTAGCAGTAGTGCTTTTTGTTTACACGTTTATGCAAAGAAAACTTATTATAGCTAGTTAGTCATTGACGAAAAATTGTAAATATTCGAAATATGAATAAATGTAAATATTCGAAATATGAATAAATAATATTGACGTTTTATTTTACGGTGTGCTATGATTATATTGTAAGTAAAATAGGAGAGGAGAAAATTATAAAATGAAGAAGTTAAATAAAAAAGGCTTCACTCTAATTGAGTTATTGGCAGTTATTGTTATTTTAGCTGTACTATTAGCAATTGCAGTTCCTGCAGTAAGTAATTATATTAATACTTCCAAAAAGAGTGGTTTTGTTGATACCGTTAAGATGTATGTTGATGCCGCTAGAAACGCATCGATTAGTGAAAATTTTGATTTTCCATCAGATATGAACCACGCTACAGCTATCAGTTTTAGTGAATTGAGAGACTTGCTTGAAAAAGGTGGCGCTACTAGTTCATACGGAAATGAGTGGGAAGCGGATAATTCTTATGTTGTTATCGTAAATGAAGGTGCTTCTAACGAAAATCCAAGATATGTTTATTACGTAGCAGCCTACGATGGAAAATATGCTATTGGTGAAGTAGTAAATAATAATAGTACTGCTCGTATTGTTAATGCAGATGAATTAGAAAACAAGCATGTAGTCAGAGTGACAGCAGGACTAAGTCTTCCTGAAAAAGGAGAAGGCAAGATGAATAAGGGAACTCCTAAAGAAGGTGAGGCTTCATTTGTTACTACGGTTAGTTCAGGTGGAACAATAACTATTGATGAGGTATATAAAAAATAAGAAATAAGACAAACTACCAAATCGGTAGCTTTTTTCTTTCTATTAGTAATTACTAATAAATAATTGATCACGAGAAAAATTATTAATAATTGATTCCAAAAATTCCATGCTAACTTTTATACACGATTTTAGAGACATAAAAAATGATATTTAAAATAAAACCACGTGCTACTTAATTAGAATTTTAAATGATTACTATATTTCACTTCCTTTTTTTATCCGTTTATGCTATAGTAAATGATAGGAATAGGAGAGATAAAATGAAAAGAAACGCCTTTACTTTGATCGAACTACTTGCAGTAATTGTAATATTAGCGGTAATTCTTACGATTGCTGTTCCTGCTGTTTCTAACTATATTATGAATACCAAAAAAGAATCGTATATAGTGGTCATGGAAGAATACCTAGCTGCTGCTAGAAATCTTATTCTCTCTGAACAAGTTCAGGCTCCTCTTGACAAAAACGATGTAACTATTCTTTCTTTCGACATGATACCTTTAGAAAAAGGATCGACTACATCTCCATTTGGTAGTGAATGGATAGATAGTAAAAGTTACGTCGCCATCATTAATACCGGAACGGGAGAAGATCCACATTATACTTATTACATAACGTCTCAGGATCAAGGTGGTTATGCTTTGCCAATGGAAGAAGAAGGATCCTTCGATCGTGACGATATCATTAAAAATGCTAAAAATAAAATGGAAGTTACTGTTCAATCTCTATGTGGGGCAAGAAATGGCAGTCAAGCTACATTAGCGACGATAAAAGGATTAGAAAAGGTCCAGAATCTTCAAGATTCGGGCGAATATGAAGACTGGGATGTGACCATTTATAGTGGAAATCGTTGCGGCGGATAGGAGTTGAAGTGAATTGTTATTACTTGGTAGTCATGTGTCTTTTGACAAAAACAAACAGCTATTAAAATCAGTAGAAGAAGCAATTTCTTATGGGGCAAATACCTTTATGTTTTATACCGGAGCTCCCCAAAATACAAATCGTTCAAAAATCTCACCAGAAAAGACCGAAGAAGCAAGAAAATTGATGCAAGAACATCACATTGACCCCAATACTGTAATTGTACACGCTCCATACATTATCAACTTGGCTAATCGAGATAATTTAGACTTTGGCATTCGTTTTTTGACCGAAGAACTAAATCGCTGTAGTCAATTAGGAATAAAATATTTAGTTCTTCATCCTGGAAGTCACGTTGGTCAAGGGATAGAACAAGGTTTACAAAATATTATAGACGGATTAAACACGGTATTTTTAAATGATCATCATCAAGTAAAAATTCTTTTGGAAACAATGGCGGGTAAAGGAAGTGAACTAGGGAAAAACTTTCAAGAATTAAAAACAATCCTAGATGGCGTTAAAGATAACGAGCGTCTTAGCATTTGCTTAGATACTTGTCATTTAAATGATGCTGGATATAGAATTGATGAATTTGATCAAGTTCTAGTGGAATTTGACCAAATCATCGGCTTAGAAAAAATTGAATGCATCCATATCAACGACAGTAAAAATCCGATCGGTTCCCATAAAGATCGCCATGATAATATTGGCTTTGGAACAATTGGCTTCGACAATTTACTACATGTCGTTAACCACCCAAAACTAGAAAATATTCCTAAAATTCTAGAGACTCCTTATGTCGATAGAGAATTTGCCCCATATCGCGAAGAAATCGCCATGATTAAAGAAGGCAAATTTGATAACGAACTATTAGATAAAATCAGAATGGCAAAATCAGAAAACTAGACACCAATAGGTGCCTTTTTAAATGCCAAATTTCTTCTTCATCTCTAGATATAAAGTATATAAACTTCGATAAAGTTCAGGACTTAGTTTTTCTTGTAATTCTTGAAATATCTCGTTTTTTCCATCGTAGACATCTTCCCATCTGGTTTTTAAATAAAGATAAAGAATCTCTATTTCTTGAAAAGAAGCAATAATATGATTATTTTCTAAATAAGTGATTAAATCCTGCTTATTAATCTTAGGGATCCACTGTTTAATGATTGCTTTATACATTTTCATCACCTAATAAATTTTATGTAATTTTTATCTAAATAGACACAAACTATAAATGGTGAAGTAAAATGAAAAAAAATAAAATAGTTGATCGAAGAATTTTTTGGACAGAAGTTTTTGTTGTCACTTTATTTCTTATTTTAGCGATAACATTAACAAGAACCATTTATTTTAAACGTAGTTTTTATGAAGAAAAGCTAGCTTCTTTAACCGAAGTAATCATCGAAGGGGAAAGCGCGCCTCGAGGCAGAATCTATGATCGTAATTATAAACTTCTAGTCGATAATGTTTCTGTTCCGGTAATTTATTATCAAAAAGAGGATGATATCAGTGTAGAAGAAGAAATTGAATTAGCTTATCAAGTAATTAAAAAAGTTTCTTTACCTTACGACAAACTAACTACTCGAAATTTAAAAGAATTTTGGTTGGCTCAAAATAAAGATATCGCTGCATCTAGAATTACGGCAGAAGAATATGAAAAGCAAAAAAGAAGAGAACTAAATAATAATGATATTGAAAATTTGAAAATCGATCGAATAACAGATGAAGACCTAGCCGTATATCAAGAGGAAGATAAACAAGCAGCTTATTTATATTATCTGATGAATCGAGGATATTCATACGAACAAAAAATAATCAAGGCAGACAATGTAACTGATCAAGAGTATTCCTATTTCTCAGAAAATAGCGAAAACCTATCCGGTTTTAATACTAAAATTACTTGGGAAAGAGAATATCTGTATGGTGATACTTTACGTAGTATTTTAGGAAGCATTAATTCCGTTCCTAAAGAAGACAAAGACGCTTATTTAGAATCCGGTTATGCATTAAATGATATAGTAGGGGTAAGCAACTTAGAAAAACAATATGAATATTTATTAAAGGGTACTAAAGCTACCTACCGTAAAATCAATGATCATTCGTTAGAAAAAGTAAGTGATGCGATTCGAGGAAATGATATAGTACTGACAATAGATATCGAACTTCAGCAAGCCGTAGATCAGTTAATCGACCGCGAATTAATTCGAGCAAAGAAAGAGGCTAATACACGTTATCTTTCTAAAACCTATGCAATTATTCAAGAACCACAGACAGGAGAAGTACTAGCGTTATCGGGAAGGCAGTTAATTAAAGATGGCGATAGTTATAAAGGAACAGATATTTCTACCTATGCGCTTACCGATCCTATGGCACCTGGTAGTGTAGTAAAAGGAGCATCCATGTTGGTAGGTTACAATACAGGAGTATTACAAATAGGCGAAGTGATGACGGATGAGTGTATTAAAATCAAATCCATTCCTGCTAAATGTTCTTCTCATCGTGTCGGTTCGTTAAATGATATTATTGCTCTTGCGGAGTCTTCTAATGTTTACCAATTTAAAATCGCCATGCGAGTAGGAAAAGGAAACTATCGCTATAATGAGCCACTAATCATCGATCCAATCGCATTTCAGATTTATCGAAAAACGTTTTCAGATTTTGGGTTAGGGGTAAAAACAGGTATTGACTTACCGGTAGAAAGTTTAGGATATATTGGCAAAAGCATCAAACCAGAATTCTTATTAAATTATGCCATCGGTCAATATGATACCTATACACCGATCCAACTGTCCCAATATATCACAACAATCGCATCAGATGGGAAAAGGTTACAACCACATTTATTAAAAGCTGTATACGAACCTACGAATAATAAAGGCTTAGGGAAACTCGCTTACGAAGTAGAACCGATTGTTTTAAATCTCGTCGATACTGAAGAAGTATATCTAGACCGTATTCAAGAAGGCTTCCGTGCAGTAATGACTATTGGATTAGGAAAAAATGTCATGGGTAAAGCACCGGATCCAGCAGGAAAAACAGGAACTAGTGAAAGCTTTTTAGACACTGATCAGGATGGGGTAATCGATACGGCCACTGTTTCTAATGCTTTTGTAGGTTATGCCCCATTTGATCATCCTGTGATGAGTATTACTGTCACTTCTCCCGATGTCGAGGATCCTTCTACGGGGATTAGTTTTCATAGCTATGTCAATCGTAGAATAGCTCGATATATTTCTAATTACTACTTTTATGGAGAACTCTAAATAAATTTCTAACATAAAAAATATATGAAAAAAATAAAAAATATTATTTGTAAGAAATAATAGTGTGAAAACTATCAAAGGATTAACGATAAATTCAATGTTGACTAAGTTTAATCGTAAAAAAATATAATTTGGCAAGTTGCAAGACAAAAACCACCTCGATAAAATGGAATATGAAAAGGAGGTGGTAAGAATTGTCGTTATTATACTCTGGTCTATATAAGTATTAGAACAAATAAAAAATTGAGGGCAAAAAACAAATATTTTTACTAAAAAAAGATAAGAAGTTAGTAAATGAAAACAACAAAAGACAAATAAAAAATCTACGGTAGCTACTGTCGGAAGTTAAGGATGTAGAGAAATAGAAGTTATTTGTTCTAAGAAGCAGGAAAGTGATAAGTCAGTGATTGAGGAAAGTAAGAAAATAAACTTTTTATTTTCTTTGCACGAAAAGTTTTGCTTTTTCTTTTCTTTTCTGATAGAATACATATAGGAAACAAGGAGGGAAGGAAATGGCAAAAGTTGGTAACAGACAAAATAAGACTTTGGTATGTACAGAGTGTAATCATGAAAATTATAGAATTAGTAAAAATGTTAAAAATACACCAGACCGTTTAGAAATCAAAAAATATTGTGCACATTGCCGTAAACATACTACGCACAAAGAAAAAAAATAAAGGTAGAGGTGTAAGTAAATGTTGGAAAACTTTCAACCTTGGATAGATTATAAAAAATTGATCGAAAATCAATCAAAAGGAACAATTTATCGGCTTGATCAAAAAGAATCTAGTAATATGATGCTTCGATCAGATAAGAAATCTTCATCCAAGAGGATGGTAAAACATCTAAATAAACATAAATAGGAAGGAGGAGCTATTTTGATCAATGTTAATGATTTCAAAACTGGAATCACGATTAAATTAGATAACGATATCTATCAAGTAATCGAATTTCAACACGTAAAGCCCGGTAAAGGAGCAGCTTTCGTTCGTACAACATTAAAAAACTTAAGAACTGGTGCGACGATTGAAAAAACATTTAACTCTGGAATCAAGGTAGAAACCGCTCGTATTGAACGTCGTGATATGCAATTCTTATATTCGATGGGGAATACTTATTATTTTATGAATATGGAAACTTATGATCAAATCGAATTAGATCGTTCTAGTTTAGGAGACGATGCTAAATTCTTAAAAGAAAATTTGGTTGTAAGCATCACGTCATACGAAGGAGAGATTATTGGTATTACTTTACCAGACAAGATCGAATATACGGTAACGCATTCTGAACCAGCTGTAAAAGGGAACACTTCAACTGGAGCGATGAAAGATGCTACACTAGAAAACGATTTAGTTATCAAAGTTCCGTTATTTATTGGTGAAGGAGAAAAAATCTTAGTAACAACTAAAGATGGTAAATATTCTTCTCGCGCTTAAAAATAAAGGTAAACAAGTATAGAATATTCCGTTAAAAAAGAATATTCTTTTTTATTTCTTCATAGAGTATATCAAAAGGAGAAATGAATAATGATCAACAAACAAAGTTTATGGTTTTTAACCTTGTTTAGTTTAATTCTAGTACTTAGTGTCTACTATATTACTATGCCGAATGAATTACTACTAACCAACAACAGTGATTATACCGAAAAGACAAATGGCGAGGTAGAAGATGAAAAAACTAATGCCGAAGTGACAATCACAGAAAGTGAAACCTTAGTAGCAATGCGCGTTTCACTAGAAGAAGAGCGTGAAGAAATGATGGCTGATTTACGAGGAACATTAACTAGTGAAGAAGCAACTGCTGAAGAAAAAAACAATGCCTATGAACAAATTAAATATTTGACTGATATTAAGGGGAAAGAAGAGGCACTCGAAGAAAAAATCAAGGAACAATTCTCCTTAGATAATTTTGTAAAAATCGATAACAACGAAGTAAAAGTAGTCGCTATTAAAAAGGAACACAACAGTAGTTTAGCTAATCAAATCATGAAAAGTGTTCAAGAAGAATTTTCTGAGAAAGTCTATGTTAGTGTAAAATTCGAAAAATAGGCGTATTCACTATCTATTTAGTCATTAATTACATAAAATACTATGAGTAATTATATGTATTAAATAGAAGGAGTGAAAGCGTGAATACGAGGATACTAACCAAGAGAGAGCAGGAAGTCTTCTCTTTATTGCTTTTAAACAGGACAACGAAAGAAATTGCGATTGAATTAAAAATCAGTGAAAAGACCGTGCGAAACCATATTTCTAATGTCATTCAAAAATTAGGTGTAGTTGGTAGAAGTGGCGCACTTGTCGAACTATTAAGATTAAAAGAAATTAATTTTTTAGGATAAGCAGAATTGTTTATCTTTTTTTAATAAATTTTTCTTTCGTTCATAGTATTTATTAGGGTGATCATATGCTTTGTAAAAAGGCGCTAAGAAAAATTCTCATAACTACTTTTACACTTTTTACGTTATTTGTTATCTATATCATACCTGAAAAATTAAATGGTCGTAACTATTTAGACGTCGATATGGATGTAGAGTATGTCGTTTCCTTAGGAACTAACGAGATCTATTTATTAGGACCAAATAACTATTTGGTTAAAACCAATGTATTGTTAGAGTCAGAAACAGTAGAAGGGAAAATAAAAGGTATTATCGATTATTTGACCATTAAAAAAAGCGAAAAGTTACCAGTTGGGCTAAGCGGAATTATTCCGGAAAATACCAAACTAAATCAAGTAAGCGTTACGAATCATATTGCGATTTTAGATTTTTCTGAAGAATTATTTCAAGGAATGGAATCCTTAGAGGAACGAATTGTTGAAGGAATTGTTTA
The DNA here is from genome assembly GCA_944350365.1 of uncultured Bacilli bacterium. Taxonomy (GTDB): domain Bacteria; phylum Bacillota_I; class Bacilli_A; order RF39; family UBA660; genus Alloscybalousia. Next base: position 8,701 of record CALVOU010000012.1, on the reverse strand, counting down.
TAGTATTTTAAATTTAGAAGAATTAAATGGTGTAACGTTAAAGATAAATGGTACTTTAGTTCAAGAATTGCCAGCTAGTAAAATTAAAATTCCAGAAATAATTGATAAATCTTTTGGAATCAATAAGGTATACGACATCGATAATCGAAATGGAATCCAAAAAGTAACTTTATATTATATTGATCAGATTGATAATGAAAATTATTATGTTCCTGTTACTAGATATATGAATGATGACCGAGAGAAAATCAATATTATTATAGAAAGTCTGGCTAGTGATTATATTTATGAAAGTAACTTGATGTCATTTTTAAATCAAGATACAGAATTGATCGATTACCAGATTGAGGATGAGTTAATGTTACTAAATTTTAATCACAGTATTTTTAGCCAAGATAAAGTATTAGAAGAAGTATCTTATAGTATTGCTTATTCTGTTTTTGATAATTATGATGTCAACACCGTTTTATTAGAAGTAGAAGGAATAGAAGTAGGAAAGATTGAAAAAGGGAGGTAACGACAAAAACGAAAGGACGAAGATTACTTTGAACTTTTCTTACAATTTATCCATAAGAAAACCTCTAGGTTTTTTCCAGAGATTTGTCTAATTTAAAAGAATCGGTCTAAACCGATCTTTTTTCACTATTTTTTCTTGTGAAAATAAAAAAATACTGATATAATATCAGTATTTTGTTTCTTAATGGTGTTCCGGAAGCGATTCGAACGCTTGACCGATGCCTTAGAAGGGCATTGCTCTATCCAGCTGAGCTACCGGAACATTTTTTCATGGAACATATAAATTGTACAATGACTAATAAAAAAAGTCAAGCATAAATTGTATAGTTATGCTATAATAAAATCAAGATAATAGTAGGAGTGATGAACGTTGAGTGTTATACAGTATGATCAAGTAAAAATTGTCATTAAACAAATGGCAAATTTTCAGCCTATTTTACATGTTCACTATTATTACCAAGGAAAACTGGTTCAAACAAAATTTACTGTTGAAAAAGAGCATATTCAAAAGTTTATAAGGACTACCATCGATGAAGCTAATTTAAAAGAGGTAAAAATCGGAGCAGATAAAGTAAAATTGAACTATCGTGATATTGGTAGTATGGAAATAAATGATTATTCGATGCTAAAAAGCGAATCGTTATTTAGAGAGTTCGACGAAAATATTGTTCAAAGAAAGTTAAAAAAAGAGGAAAAGAAAAAAATTCCAGCAGGAGTAAAAAACTTAAAAGTGAATCATAAATACCCCTTCTGGACCAAAGTAAAGAAAAAAGTTACTCAAGTAGGTGCAGCAGTTTTAATCGGTGCTTCTTTAGTAGGTGGATTAAGCGCTTTAGAACGATTTATTCCTTTTCATCAGGATAAGTCTAAAATTGAAGCTGAAGGGACGAACGAAACCACATTCTTAACAGATATAGAAAACGCCACAATCACTTTAGCTCAACAGGAAGAGCAGAAAGTAAAAGTATTGTTTTCTAAGCAAAATTCAGAAAGTGAAAAAATCGAAGGAATAGCCAACAAAAAACAAGATATTGTCCCATCATTAACCGACAATATAAAAGAAACACCAGAAAATTCTCAAACACAAGAAACAATACAAGAAGAAGTTAACAAAGTAACGGAGGAAAGCAACGCACAATTTACTAGTCATACTAGTCAATCCAACGAAGAAGAAAAAACTACCAATTGGCTTAGTACACAGTTAGAGTCTGCTAAAAATATGATGTCAGAAGCTATGGGACTAATGTCTAAGAACGAAAAGAAAGAAGACAATTCGAATACAACTTCTGTGAATGAAAGCACCGAAAGCAAAACAGAAGATTCCACTATAAATTCAGAATCTTTATCGGTAGAAACCGAAACTAGCAATCAGTTTCCAAGCCAAACTCAACAAGATACAAAGATGACAGAAAGTAGTGCTGAGACAGAAATTCAAGCTGACAAATCTTCAACAGAAGCAGAAAAGTCACCAACCGAAGAGGCTACTACTCAGAAATCAAACACGAAAAACAATGAAGCATCAAATCAAACTGATCAATCAGAAAAAGTAGTGCCTAATAAAACAACTGAAGAAAATTCTACACCAATCGAAGAAAATCCAGAGACTCCTCTTGTTTCTGAACCGTTTTCTCTAAATGAAAAAGCAGAAAATACTAGCAACTCAGATACTTCTTCTTCGCCTACTAGTGAGGATAAAGTAGAAGAAAGTCAATCATCTAATGAGTCAGTTTTTCTTACTTCAGAACAATCAACAACACTTTCTTCAGAAAATCCGAAAGAGGAAGAATCCATTTCAGAAGAAAAAGAAACTATCTCATCCTCTTCTTCGACAACCGAGAATAATAACATCGATCAAGTTCCTGTCACCTCTTCTAGTAGTCAAACTAATACGATGATTGACACAACCACCTCAACAACAACGGTAACTTCAGCTACATCAACTGATTCGGTGATATCAGAAAAGGAAATAACACCAAATCAAAACGAAGAATCCACCACAGCGACTGACAGTATCATCAAAACTGCTCAAGGTAGCATAACTACAACGGATGATGTCAACCAAGCAATATCAGAGAACACCGTTAATGAGGTTTACCTTCACCAAGAAACTCAAATCCCTTCAAACTCAAGCGAAGGAAAGGACAAGCTAGCTACCTCAACTCCATCAAACGAAATATCAGAACTCACAACTTCAACAGAGGATAGTGCAACACCTATGACTATTGCTTATCAGGAACAAGTAACCGTCGATGATCAAAATACGATAAAGAGTGGCTATCATTATACAACAGGGAATACAACTTATCCGATGAGTGAAGAAGATTTTTACAAACTGGTTGTCATTATTAATGCGGAATCCAACAAAACCTACGAAGATGCTCTTGGTGTCGCATCTGTCATCGCAAATCGTATCGAAGATGGTGGCTGGGGCGGAAGTATGCCTCTCGAAATAGCAACTGCGCAAGGACAATTTGTTGTCTGGCAAAATTCTTCTGTCCGTTCTGCTGCCTCTACTGCCGCAAGTACACAATCCTTTGATAATGCTGAAGTAGTAAAAGCCACTAGGGATTGTTTCTTTGGAGGAATCAGAAACAACGATTACGTGGAATTTAAAAGTTCAGGAAGTTCTACTTATTCATCTTCCGGAGAAAAGAAGTATCAAATCGTATCTGGAGGAAACAAATATCATCACTTGGCAGAAAAATTAAATCGAGTAACCCAAAATCAATATAGTAGTATCTCATCAACTGACGACTTAAATTCAATTTATGATACTTATCAACTAGACGAAGAAGAAAATAGTCGTTCCTTATCTGCATAAAAATAGTGTTAGTGAAATACCTCCCAACACTATTTATTATAGAACCAAAATAGCTACCCAAACGGGTAGCCTTTTCATTTATTGTTAATTTTGTTTTACACAATCTTCTAAAATCTTTAACATCTTATCTTTCATCTCATCATCTGCTTTTTGCCATACCAATTCGAAGAATACACCCATGCCTGGCAAAGTGATTTCATCGTTATTTTTAATACTTTCCTCGATAGCTTCTCTTAAGACTTGAATATTATCCCCCTTAAAATTATTAATAATGTGACTTCTAATATCTAAATTCATATAATCAATCCTTTCTACTTATATTTTGATAGTTTCCTTTCCTTTTTATACAGGAATTTATAAGAGACTCGATTAGAATTGCGTAGATGAGTTAAATTATGTTATAATGAGTAAGAAATTAGGTGGTAACATGCAAATCAAAATTGGAAATAATAATTACGAAGTAATTATTGAAAAGAAAAGAGGAGTAAAAAATACATATTTACGAGTAAAAAAAGATTTAAATCTTTATGTTTCAACCAATATTTTAGTATCTGATCGTAAGATTAAACAGACAATCGAAGAAAATATGCCTTCTATTATCAAAATGTATGAAAAACAATTACGTAAACAAGAAGAAAATAACGGTTTTTCTTTTTTAGGAAAAAAATATGATCCTGTTTACACAAGTGGTAAAGATATTTCTTTAGGCAAGGAAAAAGTATTTATTGGCCGTGAAGTAGGGGAAACAGAATTAGATAAATGGTACAAAAAACAAGCTCAAGAGATATTTCCTGAACGTTTAGATTACTGGGTTCAAAGGTTTAATCGAAAAATTCCGTATCCCGCACTTACCATTCGAAAAATGACTTCCCGTTGGGGTGTTTGTAATGCGAAATTAAAACGAGTAACTTTAAATCTAGAATTGATTAAGAAAAATCCGATTTGTTTGGATTATGTTATCGTTCATGAACTAAGCCATTTTATTGAGTTAAACCACTCAGCTAGATTTTGGAAAGTGGTAGAAAGTAACTATCCTAATTACCGAGAAGTAAGAAAGCTAATGAAAAATTATTAATTAGTATTAGACGTGTATTATTGAGGCGTATAGTGAAAAAAGTAACTTATATAATGAAAAAAAGATTGTCCAATCAGAAAATAAACATTATATTTTTCACTCTGAACAAGATATTCCATTTTTCAAATGATAATCGTTAATGTTTTCTCTTTCCTACCTTCTCATTCTTTTAAAAGAATCAAATCAAGAAAATATATTGATTTCTGTTATCCAAGGTGAAGAAAATAATTATTTAGAAGTAAGCCACAGTAATAGGACTTCTTTTGATGAAAATTGTTTCTATTATCATTTTATTCTAGAAGAGTTAAAAACCTATCAATTACTTTAGGCAACTTACTCTTCCGATTTAGAAAATCTAAAAATTATTCATAGTTTTTCAGTTGAACAAGGCTATTTTGTTCGAAAAAAGAAAATAAATTATCTAAAAAACGAGGTGATAGGGATGCTCATTACTAGTTTGGATAATGAACGGATTAAAAAATATCGAAAACTTCATGATAAAAAATATCGTGATCGATTAAATCTATTTTTAGTTGAGGGATGGCACCTAGTATTAGAAGCTTATCAAGCAGGAATTATCGAAGAAGTGATCTTGACAGAAAATGTAAGTTGTGAATTAGTTGTTCCTAAAGTCTATGTCACTAAAGAAATCATCAAAAAAATCACAGAAGTTGATACTCCAGTTCCTATTTTAGCACTCTGTCATAAAATGAAAAATTCTTATCCAGAAATGGGTAAAAGAATTTTGATGTTAGATGGTATTCAAGATCCTGGGAATTTAGGTACCATTTTACGTAGTGCGAAAGCGTTTCACGTCGATACCGTGATATTAGGGACAAAGACAGTGGACTTATATAATGCCAAAGTTCTTCGGGCGACTCAAGGAATGGTGTTTCATCTTCATGTTTTAGAAGCAGATTTAATTAAACTTATTCCTGAATTAAAACAAAAACAAATTCCCATCTATGGAACAAGAGTAGAAGGGGGAGAAGATGTCAGAAATTTAGAAACAACAGCGAAAAGTCAATATGCTTTAGTTGTTGGTAATGAAGGAAATGGGGTATCCGAAGAGGTTCTTTCTCTATGTGACCATTACCTTTATATCCAGATGGATAAGGCAGTAGAAAGCTTGAATGTTGCGGTTGCGACCAGTATTTTATTATATGAATTAGATAGGAGAGAAAGTGGATGGAAGAAGAATTTATCTATGTAGGAAAAATCGTCAATACCCACGGAATCAAAGGGGAAATTAGAATTCTTTCTGATTTTGAGTATAAAGATAAAGTATTTGTCCCTAAGATGAAATTATATATCGGTAGAAAAAAAGAAGAAGTAGTCATTAAAACTTATCGCCACCATAAAAATTTTGAGATGATCACAATGGAAGGATATACGGATATCAATCAAGTTTTACGGTTTAAAGGTTTATATGTCTATGTAAAACGAGTAGATTTATCTCTTGCAGAAGATGAATATCTAGATCAAGACTATATTGGGTTAGGCGTTTATTATAATCGAGAACTTCGAGGAACAATTATCGATATTCGATCTGGTGCGTTAGGAAAAAAACTATTTGTGGTTGAGACGTTAACGAAGAAAATTCTAGTACCGTTTGAAAAAGAACTAATTTCGAAGCTAGACTGGGCAGAGAAAAAGTTAGAGTTAGTGCCTATTGCGGGGTTATTCGAATGAAAATCGATGTAGTTACTCTTTTTCCAGAAATGTTTACTGGAATTCTAAGTAATTCCATCATCAAACGGGCTATCGATAAAGGAAAAGTCGAAATTCATTTGGTCAATTTCCGTGATTATTCACTAGATCCGCATGGTAAAGTTGACGATACTCCTTATGGAGGTGGAAATGGCATGGTACTTACTTGTCAACCAATCTTCGATTGCATTGACGCGCTAAGAACAAAGGAGAGTATTGTCATATTACTTACACCAGATGGTACTCCGTATCGTTCAGAAAAAGCTTATGAATTTTCTAAAGCCCAACATTTGATTCTAATATGTGGCCACTATGAGGGCTTCGATGAAAGAATTAGAACGATTTGCGATCAAGAAATATCCATTGGTGATTATGTATTAACAGGTGGGGAAATTCCCGCAATGGCGATTATCGACTCAGTCATTCGATTATTACCAGGTGTAATTGCGGAAGAAAGTCATCTCCAAGATAGCTTTAACGATCATCTATTAGATTACCCAACCTATACTAAACCCAGTATTTATCGAGGAATGAAAGTTCCTGACGTGTTACTTTCTGGAGATCATAAAAAAATTGAACAATTTCGTAGAGAAATGCGGTATAATAGAACTGTAGAGAGAAGACCAGACTTGTTAGAAAATATAAAAAAATAGAGGTGGTTAGCGATGCTAGATAAGAAATATTTAATTGTCAAAGAAAAAAACGATCCAGCCATTACGTATTTTGAATACGATAAAATGCATGGTTACGACCTTTCTCCAAAAAAGAATATCAAAATAAAAGATGCCATCAATGTAAATAAAGTAGTCATCATTAACCCAAGTTTAATGAATAAAGTCGCAACTAAAAAAGTAAATTTAAAATTCGAACGACTACTTAAATTATTGAATGTGATTTTTGAAACTGATGATGATAGTGCTGGAACCGCTTATCGAGAGGGGCTAAATGAAATCAGTAAATTACGTCTAGAAGCTTATACGAAGTATCGGAAATATATGGAAGAAGAAGAATTTAGCCTCGTGATGAAAAAATTAGATATTCTTGAACAAGAACTGAAATTACGCCTCTATTATCTAGAACAGAATTATCTTAATTATTATGAGAACGAACGTACTGAAGGAAAATCTAGGTAATTAACTAGATAATCAAATAATAAAAGCCAACCTTTCTATTGAAAAGTGGCTTTTTTCTTCTTATTAAAACTTCCTAATATTTAGCGAAAAAGAGTTACGACTTACGAAAATAAGAAATTACTTTTTGTAGTTTAATTTCTGCTTGCTCTGGACTTTCTCCTGATTCTATTCTAGATTTTTTTTCATCTTCTGCTTTTATATAACTTTCAAGATCAGGAAAGAAATGAAGTAATTTCCTAACTGTTGTCGACTCTAACACTTGGTGCTTACTCGTTCTACGGAAATAATTTAAATAGCAAACTAAATCTAATGAACCACCATCTGACAGATAGATGCGAAGTAGTTGCTCTAGATTAGGATCCGATAAGTCAATCCCATAAGTAATAGGAATACTTTTATCACAGCCGAATTCATTGGCAAAAAGATAATCTCTCCTTGGCCCAATTCTTTCTTTACCTCGTTCAATGATTCGATACATCACACAATTAAATAATTCTTTTTTTAAGTATTGGTATTTTTCTTGATCTAATATCGCACTTGTTAATGGATTATCATCAGATAGAGGCACGTGATTATCCGCCATAAATTGAACAAATTCTTTGGCAGATTTACCAACAGCGAATTGATCTAATCGTTGAAGAACGATAGACTTGTTATGTTCTAATCCGCCAAAATTTTCAATCATTTGGATAATGCCATCCTCACTCAACCAAATTCGAAACCAACATCCTTCAACTTTGATATCGACAGTTCTAGGGTAAGGAATATCTTGTAAGTAAATCTTCTCAGGACCTAAGAATGGAAGAAGAACCTGAAAATTATAAAATTCCGTCCAATCTAAATCTTCTACTGGATTACTGTTCCCAAATAGAGCCATCATATACGAATTTTTTTTTAAACATCACCGTACTTTGATAATCTTCCGCATCAGGGGCAAAAATCATCGAATCGATAAAGATATCCGGATATCTAAGTTCATACCAGACAGCTAGCGTTTCGATAAAATTACGCATCTCAATCGGCGAACGATATTTTCCAATAGCGGTTTGTTTTCCTTTTACTTCATTTTGATCGTACCATTCAATAAAGCTATCTACTTTATCATCTAAAACAACAGAAGAGTATTGTTTATCCCTATATTCGAGTTATTCAGTACGACTATCTTGTCTTTCTTGTGGAATATTTGTATATTTAGATAATATTTGTCTCCATAATGTTAAAAAAATATGATCACGCATCAGTCATTCATCTCCTCATTTTTATATTATCATATTTTCTTTTTTAAATAGATAATTTTCCACAATTTCACAAAATTCTTATGAAAAAGAACGATTCTTTTAAAAAATGTTAACATTTTTCCATGAATTTTAAGCTGAGATGAAAAAGTAAACGCAACTTTGAAAAGTTAAATGCAATCTTATATATGATTTAATGTTGATAACAAAT